>JALSIO010000355.1 GCA_026989995.1 Myxococcales bacterium | reverse complement strand
CGAGGGACCGGGAAGCACCCGCAGCTCGGGGTTCCGAACCCGCACCCGCAGCGGCCGGCGGCCTCCGCGCAGGCGAAGGCCCCGGGGCGGCCTGGCCGCGAGCTCCGCGGGAACCCCCCAGCGCGCGAGCGCCTCCTGCTCGCGGACCCGTGCGGCGCCGCGGGGCTCGAGGGTCCGGCTCCCGAAGATCGGGCCGGTGGGGGAGACCTCGAAGCGCCGGACGCGCTCCCGCACCTCCGCGACGTCCTCCACCACGAACGACCCGCCCGACTCCTCGAGCCGGACGATCTCACCGGCCTCCACGTCGTCGAGTTCGAGCGGGCGGGAGTGCAGCACCTCGTCGAAGACCGCGGCCTGCAGGGCGGAGACGAGAAAGCGGGCGTGCCGTCGGTCGCGCGGGCGGAGCTCCCCGAGCAGGATGCGGAGCCCCCGCGCGGGGTTGGCGCCGTCGCGGCCGTATCGCTGCGGCCCGAAGCGGTTGGGAAGGCCGCGCCGGCCGATCTCCGCGAGCCGCTCCCGGGCAGCCGGGAGAACGGCCGGGGGCACCCCGCGGAGCCGCAGCCGGAAGCGGTTTCCCCGAAGCTGGCCGATCCGCAGCTTGTGGGGATGGCGCGTGGCGGCGAGCACGCGCACGCCTGGCGCGAGCTCGCCCGCGAGGACCCAGGAACCACCCCCCGGGACCGAGAACCACTGCCGCGCCACGGCCACGCGGTCCTTGCGGCCCGCGTAGCCGACGTCCCGCGGCCGGACACCGGCGCGGCGTGCGAGCATCCGCACCACCTCCTCGGTGGTGTGGAGGCACTTTTCCACCTGCAGCCAGGCGTGGTCTCCGCGACCCGCCGGCGCGAAGAGCGGGATCTCCTCGATCTCGAAGTCGTCGGGCCGTGCGCCTCCGCTCACCGCATCCCGAAAGCGCGCGCCACCGGCCCGAAGGAGCGCCGGTGAACGGCGCAGGGGCCGAGCCGGGCGAGGGCGTCGAGGTGCTCCGGCGTGGGATAGCCCATGTGCCGCGCGAAGCCGTACCCGGGATGCCGCCGGTCGAGCCGCCGCATGAGGGCATCGCGGTGGACCTTGGCCACGATGGAGGCGGCCGCGATCGGTGCCTCCCGGGCGTCGCCGCGCACCACCGGAGTCTGCCGGATCCCGAGCTCCGGAAGCTCCCGCGCGTCGACGAGCACGTGGTCGGGCCGGGGGCGCAGCGCCTCCACGGCCCGCCGCATGGCGAGCAGCCCCGCGCGGCGGATGTCGAGGCGGTCGATCTCGCGGTGGGAGGCGGCGGCCACGGCCACGGCGACGGCCCGGGCGCGGATCTCGCGGGCGAGCCGCTCCCGCTCGGTCGCGGCGAGCTGTTTCGAATCGTCGAGACCGGGAAGCCGGAGGTCGTCGGGAAGCACCACGGCGGCCGCCACCACGGGCCCCGCCAGCGGCCCCATGCCGACCTCGTCGACGCCGGCCACCCGGACGAAACCGCGCCGCCGAAGGCGCCGCAGCCCCTCGTAGAGCGCCTCCTCCCGCGCCCGCTCCGCTTCGATCCGCCTCGCGCGGCGCAGCAGGCGCCCCGCGAGGCTTCGCACGCCGGCCCGGGGATCCCAGACGAGGTCGGCCGCCAGGCGCCGGAGCTCGTCGGGCTCCCGGCAGGACGAGCTCCGGGCGGCCAGTTCTGCCAGGGTCGCACGCCTCCCGGAGCTCACGGCTCCTCCCCCGTCTCGCCTTCGAGGCGCGCCCGGCGCTCGAGGGCGCGGACCCGCCGGAAGAGCTCCGGGAGCCGGCGCAGCGAAGCGTGGATGCGGCGGAAGAGCCGGAGGTCGTGGTAGGGGGATCCCATGATGCGCGCGCCGGGGGGCACCCGGCCCGAGATTCCCGTCCCCGCGCCGGCGAAGACCCCCTCCCCCACGCGGGCGTGATCGGCCACGCCCACCTGGCCCATCAGGATGACCCGCGAGCCGAGCGTGGCGCTGCCCGCGAGGCCGCACTGACCCGCGAGGATGACGTCCTCGCCCACGTCGCAGTTGTGCGCCACGAGGCAGAGGTCGTCGATCTTCGCACCCCGGCGGATCCGCGTCTCGCCGAGGGTCCCCCGGGCGATGCTCGTGTGGGCCCCGATCTCGACATCGTCCTCGATCACCACGCCCCCGACCTGGGGGACCCGCTCCGCCCGCCCCTGCTCGTCGATGACGAAGCCGAAACCGTCCGCCCCGATCACCGCGGCGGGCTGCACGAGGACCCGGTCGCCGAGGCGCACGCGCTCGCGGACCACCACGCCGGCGTGCAGCACGCACCCGCGCCCGATCTCGACGTCGGGGTAGAGCACCACGCCGGGCTCGAGCACGCTGCGGGCCCCCACCCGCGCGCGGGCGCCCACCACCGCGCGAGGCCCGACGGAGGCGGTGGGGTCAACCTCCGCCGTCGGATCGACGATCGCGGTGGGGTGGATGCCCGGCGCGGGACGCTCCGGTTCCCGCAGCAGCGCCACCGCCCGGGCGAAGACGCGGCCGGGATCCCGGGCCCGCAGCACCGGCCGCCCCGGATCGGCGAAGTCCGGCGGCGCGATCAGCGCACCGGCGCGGGAGCGCGCGAGGGCCTCCCGATAGCGCTCCGAACGGACGAAGGAGAGCTCGTCGGGCCCCGCGTCCTCGAGGGCGGCCACGCCCGCCACCCGGAAGGCGGGGTCGCCCTCGAGCTCACAGCCGAGGTGCGCGGCGAGCTCGCCGAGGGAGACGGGACTGACGCGCAAGGCCTACCGCGCGAGCAGGACCGCGACCGGCGAGGTCCGCACCACCGCCGCCGAGTTGCTCCCGATGAAGTACTCGGTGATCCGGCTGCGGCCGTAGGCGCCCATCAGGATCATGCTCGCCCCCACGTCCCGCGCCGCCTCGACGATCTTCACGTCGGGCCGGCCGAGCGTGGACGAGGTCTCCCGGGCCTGGACGGCGAGCGAGCCGAGCAGGCGGCGCGCCTCGTTGAAGCGCGCGAGGGCACGGCCCTTGTCCTTCGAGTCCACGAAGACGTGAACCGGCTCCTCGAGCCGGCGGCCGAGTTCCACCGCGAGCTCCGCCGCGAGCTTGGAGCCCGGGGACCCGTCGAAGGCGAGGACCAGGGGGCCCTCGAGCCGAGCGCCGGGAGGCACCACCAGCGAGGGGCGGGCCGTCTTCCGAAGGGTGGCGTCGGCGGTGGAGCCGATCAGCGCGGTGCGCGTGGCGGCGTGCTCCCCGTCGCGGCCGAGCACGAGGAGGTCCGCTCGCTGGCTCCGCTCGGCGATCACGTCGTCGGCCCGCCCCTGGGCCGTCTCGCACGCGGCTTCGATCCCCTGCGCGCGGGCCGTCTCCGAAAGCCTCCGGCAGGCTGCATCCGCCCGCGCCTTGAGAAAGGCCTCGAGGGGCTCGAGCGGCGGCAGCGGAACGCCGAGGGCGTTCTCCCGGAAGCCCTGCAGGACGCGGTCCTCGACCACGGAGAGGCCGAGGACCCGGCACCGGAGCCGGGCCGCGAGGGACACCGCGTACTTCTCGGCGGACGCCGCCGCCTCGGAACCGTCGGTCGCTACCAGGATCGTCTCGATCATGACCTCGCCTCTCGCCGCCGTCCTCGGGCGGTCTAGAGCCAGCGGCCCAGGGGCGTGCCCCAGAGGATCCGCATCGCCCGGCGGATCCGCCGCGACTTCGCGGCGCCGTGCGGGAACCACACCATCTCGGAGCGGCGCGAGAACCGCTCCACCAGCACCGACTGGGTGTGGCAGAAGGAGCGGAGCCCGGCCTCGCCGTTCACGCGCCCGATTCCGCTCCTCTTGACCCCGCCGAAGGGGGCCTCGAGCGCCCCGTAGGCCGCGAGCACGTCTCCGACCACGGCGGAGCCGGTCTCGAGGGCCCGCGCCAGCGCCTCGCCGCGCCGACGGTCCCGGGTGAAGACGCTGGCCGAGAGACCGAAGGGCGAGTCGTTGGCCAGGGCCACGGCCTCCTCGGCGTCGCGCACCGGGACGATGGGCAGCACCGGGCCGAAGGTCTCCTCGCGCATGACGAGCATGTCGGGCCGGACGTCCACGAGCACCGTGGGCTCGTAGAAGAGCCCGGGCCATTCCGGGTTCCGCCGCCCCCCGGCGAGCACCCGCGCGCCCTTCTCCACCGCGTCGCGCACGTGGCGCTCCACGATCTCGAGCTGCCGGTCCCACATCATCGGCCCCAGGTCGTACTCGCCGCTCGGCCCCTGGCGGAGCGCGGCGGTCTTCTCGACCACCTTGCGGGTGAAGGCGTCGGCCACCTCGGAGACCACGTAGGCCCGCTCGACCGAGATGCAGGCCTGCCCGGCATTGGCAAAGGCCCCGAAGACCGCCGCCGAGCTCGCGCGTTCGAGATCGGCGTCCTCGCACACGATCAGCGCGTCCTTGCCGCCGAGCTCGAGGGTGCAGGGCACGAGGTTGCGGCCGCAGGCCTCGGCCACCCGCTCCCCGGTGGCCACGCTGCCCGTGAAGGAGATCTTGTCGACGCCGGCTTCGACGAGAGCGGCGCCCGTCTCGCCGTCGCCGAGGAGCACGGTGAGCACGTCCGGCGGCAGGCCCGCGGCCTCGAGCAGCTCGCCCACGAGGCGCCCCGAACAGGGCGTCACCTCGGAGGGCTTGAGCACCACCGCGTTGCCGGCCATGAGCGCCTGGACGGTCGGGTTGAGCGACAGCACGAAGGGGAAGTTCCACGGGGTGATGATGCCGACCACGCCCACGGGCTTGTAGACCACCCGCAGGCGCTTCGTCCGCAGGAGGTGGAGGGGCACGCGCCGATCGGCGAGGATGCGCTCCGCCCGCCGGGCGAAGAAGGTGAGCGCATCACAGGCCGGGAAGAGCTCCATCGCCAGCGCCTCGGCCGGCGGCTTTCCCGTCTCCCGGACGATGACCTCGACGAACCGGTCCTGCCGTTCGAGCAGGAGGTCGACCGCCCGCAGCAGGATGCGGCCGCGCTCCCGGAAGGGGAGGGCCGCCCACTCCCGCTGGGCCTTGCGCGCCCGGTCCACCGCCGCCCGCACCGCCTCGGGCGGCTCGACCTCGATCTCGCCGATGGGCTCGAGGGTGGCGGGACTGCGGAGCCGAAGCCGACGGCGTCCCTCTCCCGGCGCTTCGACGGGCTCGACGACGGCCATGGGCCTCCTCCCGGCGCCACCGGGGGTGGGGGTGACACGCCGAGGGTATTCGATCCCCGTGGGGCGTCGCAACCCCGCAGTTGCGCACCCTCGGGGAGCATGCGATAGGGGAGGGATGGGCGAGGACCTCGCGCTCCTCCGCCGGTGGCCAGCCCTCCGCGAGGCCCTTCCACGGGAGCCCCTCGTCGAGGTCCCGACCCCGGTCGGCCGCCTGGCGCTGCCCGGGGTGCCCGAGGGGGCCCTCCTCGTCAAGCACGACGGGCGGAGCTGCCCCCTCTACGGTGGGAACAAGCCCCGAAAGCTCGAGTTCGTGCTCGGCGAGGCCCGTCGGAGGGGTGCGCGCCGGCTGGTGACCACCGGGGGGCTCGGCACCAACCACGGCCTGGCGACGGTGATCCTCGGCCGACGGGCGGGCTTCGAGGTCACCCTGGTGCTCGTCGATCAGCCCCTCACGGCCGAGGTCGCGCGCAAGCTCCTCCTGTTCGCGGCCTGGGGGGCGGAGCTCGTCCACGGCCGGAACCTGCCGGGTGCCGGGGCGCAGCTCGCCCGGGTCCTCGCCGCGAGCCGTCTTCGCGGGGAGCGGCCGATGCGGGTCCCGACCGGGGGCTCGTCGCCGGCAGGGAACCTCGGCCTCGTCTCGGCCGGCCTCGAGCTCGCCCTGCAGATCGAGCGCGGCGAGATCCCGCTGCCCGGCGAGATCGTCGTCCCGGTGGGTACGGGTGGAACCCAGGCCGGACTCGTGGTCGGCCTGCGCCTCGCGGGGCTCGCCGTCCCGGTGGTGGGGGCCCTGGTGACGGACATCCTGCCCCCCAGCCCGCGCGGGCAGCTCCGCGCGGCGCGGCGCTCGCTCGGGCTGCTCCGCCGGCTCGAGCCGGCGGTTCCCGAGGTCCCCCTCTCGGAGTCCGACTTCCCCCTCGACGCCTCGGTGCTCGGGGCGGGCTACGGAGCGCCGACGGCCGAGGCGCGGGAGGCGGTCGAGGTGGCCCGGTCGGCCGGGCTGGCTCTCGAGACCACCTACACGGGCAAGGCCCTGGCCCTGTTGCGCCGACGGCTGCGGGACGGCGCAGCCCGGACTCCGGTACTCTTCTGGAACACCTACAACGGCGTGGACGTGGAGGCGACGGCGCCGCGACCGCTCTCGGAGGGGCAGCTTCCCGAGAGCTTCCGCCGGCTCCTCGCCGCGGGAGGCAGCCGGGGTTGAGCGCAGGGAAATCGGCCACGAAGCAGGGGCTCGGTGCCCCGGCGGGCATGGCTTCCGGGCCGCCGCCCCTTCGCCGGCGCGACTTCCTGCGCCTGCTCTCGAGCGGCCCGGCCCTCTCCAGTCTCGCGCGCCTGCGCGCCGTCCCGGCGCCGGCTCCGACCGACGCGGCCACCGGCACCTTCTTCTCCGAGCGCGAGCGGGAGATCCTCGCGGCCGTGGTCGAGCGCATGGTGGACACCGGCGAGCCGAGCGCGCCGGCCGTGCGCGAGACGGGAACCCTCGCGACCATCGACCGGCTCGTGGGGAGCCTCGACGCCGAGGTCTCGAGCCCCCTGCGTCCGCTCCTGCTCCTCCTCGAGTGGGCGCCCCCCCTCTTCGACCTCCGCTTCTCCCGCTTCACGGCCCTCGGTCCCGCGGAGCAGGACGCCCATCTCGAAGGATGGCGGAGGAGCCGGCTGGGATTCCGACGCCGGGCCTTCTACGCGCTGCGCAACCTCGCCTTCCTCGGGTACTGGACCCAGGAGGAGACCTGGCCGCTGATCGGCTACGCCGGCCCGCTCCTGCGCGCCGGGCCACCGCCGGGCGCGGGGGCCCCGCCGTGATCGTGGATCTGCTCGAGCGGGGTGGCGACCTCCGGGAGGAGGCCGATGTCTGCGTGATCGGAAGCGGCGCCGGCGGCGCCGTGGTGGCCGCCGTGCTCGCGGAGGCGGGGCTTTCCGTGGTGGTGCTCGAACAGGGGCAGCACCACACCCGTGCGGACTTCGACCAGCGCGAGGAGACGATGCTTCCCCGCCTCTTCGAGGAGGCCGGCATGCGCCAGACCGAGGACGGCTCGGTCACCATCCTGCAGGGGCGGGGCATCGGGGGCTCGACGGTCCACAACCTCTGCTACTGCTTCCGTGCACCGCCTCCGGTGCTGCGCCTCTGGAGGGAGCGCCACGGGCTTCCCGAGCTCACCGACGAGGCACTCGCCCCCTCCTTCGAACGCGTGGAGCACGGCCTCGGCGTGGTGCCCATCCGCGAGGACGAGGTCAACGCCCTGAACCGCCTGGTGCGCCGCGGCGCCGAGAAGCTCGGCTACTCCGGCTTCGTCGCGAAGCACAACCGGCGGGGCTGCGTGCAGTCCGGTTACTGCCTGCTCGGCTGCTCCTACGACGCCAAGCTCTCCATGCTCATCACCTACGTGCCCCGTGCCGACGCAGCGGGAGCACGGATCTACGCGAGCGTGCGGGCCCGGCGCATCGAGGCCGACGCCCGGGGTGCCCACCGGGTGCACGCCGAGGTGGTGGACCCCACCGGCACCGCCCTCGGCCTCGTCCGGGTGCGATCCCGGGTCGTCGTCCTCGCGGCCGGTGCCATCGCCACACCCATCCTGCTGAAGGAGAGCGGCCTCGCCGGGGAGAGCGGCCAGGTGGGGAGGAATCTCCACCTCCACCCGGCCGTGATGGCCGCGGGCATCTTCGAGGAGCCCTTCGCACCCTACCGGGGCATCCCACAGAGCTACTACATCGACGAGTTCATCGACCTCGACCGGGATCCCGAGTCCGGCGTGATCCTGATGCCGATCGCCGGCTTCCCGGGGCTGACCGCCGCAAACCTCCCGGGATTCGGCCGGGAGCACTTCCGGTTCCTCCGCGCCTTCGACCGCACCGCCGGGCTCCTCGCGCTGCTCCACGACCGCAGCGCGGGAGAGGTGGAGCCCGGCCCCTCCCCCGCCCGGCCCCGCATCCGATACCGCCTCGACGCGGACGACGCCCGGGCCCTCGCGGAGGGGCTCGTCCACTGCGCGGAGGTGCTGATGGCCGCCGGTGCCCGGGAGGTCCTGATCCCCTACTTCGACGCGCCCCTCGTGGTCCGCTCCACCGCGGAGCTCGCCGAGATCCGGCGGCGCGGCGTGCGCCAGGGCGCGATCCCGATCGCCTCCACCCATCCCCAGTCCACCTGCCGCATGGGCGGGGACCCCGCCACGGCGGTGGTCGACGCCTTCGGCGAGTGCTTCCACGTCCCGCGGCTCTTCGTCGCGGACATGAGCGTCTTTCCCACCTCCCTCGGCGCTCCGCCCCAGATCACCACCGCCGCGCTCGCAGACCGGACGGCCCACCACATCCTCGCGCGGCGCGAAGAGCTCTTCGCCGGAAGCTGAGGCGACGCGCCGCCGGCGGGATCGGCTCAGTCCACGGGGCGGAAGCGGCCGGGGGCGTCCCGCCGCATCCTCCAGGCCACGGGCAGCATCAGTGCAAAGAGCACGAAGATCGCGGCATAGGCGTCGGAGAAGGCCTCGACGCGGGCTTCGAGGCCGGCGAGGCGGCCGAGTGCGGCCACGGCGAGGCGCTCGGCGGCCTCCGGGTCGAGGCCGGCGGCCCGGGCCCGCTCCGAGAGCTCGGCGAGGGCGAGCCCGGCGGAGGCCCGGTAGGGCGTGAGCTGGGAGGCGAGCTCCGTTCCGTGCACCGCCGCCCGGCGCTCGAGGAGCGTGGTCAGCATCGCGATGCCGAGGCTCCCGCCGAGCTGGCGAAAGAGGTTGTAGAGTCCCGCGCCCGCCGCGACCCGGGGCGTGGGCAGCGAGCGGAGCGTCGCAGTCGAAAGCGGCACGAAGAGGAGTCCCATCGCCACGCCGCGAAGCACCTGGGGCCCGAGGATCTGGTCGAAGCCGCACGCGAGCGTCCAACCGGACATCTCCCAGAGGGCCACGAGCATCACCCCCATCCCGGACAGGAAGAGCAGCCGCGGCCCCACCCTCCACACGAGCCTGCCCACGAAGGCCATCATGACGGCCGTGGTGAGGCTCGAGGGAAGGATCGCGAGCCCGGAATCCCAGGCATTCCAGCCGAGCAGCGACTGCGTGTACAACGGGAAGAGGAAGACGCTCCCGTAGAGGCCGAGGCCGATCAAGGCGCCCAGCACGCAGCCGACCGCGAGGTCCCGGTGTCGCAGCACCCGGAAGTCCACCACGGGGTGCTCCACGCGGAGCTCGCGGACCACGAGACCCACCAGGCCGACGCCGGCCGCCACGGCCAGCAGGCGGATCTCGCCGCTCGCAAACCAGTCGAGGCGGTGGCCCCGCTCGAGCAGGGTCTGGAGCGCACCGATCCCCACCACCAGGAGCGCGATGCCGGGCCAGTCCACGGGTACGCCCCGGCGGGCACGGGCGTGGGGCGGATCGCGGAGCTGCGTGGCGCAGAGCGCTCCGGCCGCGATGCCGAGGGGCACGTTCACGAGGAAGATCCAGTGCCAGGACCACGCGTCGGTGAGCCAGCCGCCGAGGGTGGGGCCGAGGCTCGGCCCCACCATGGCGCCCACGCCGAAGATCGCCTGGGCGGTGCCCTGCCGGGCGGGGGGAAAGCTCTCGACCAGGATGGTCTGCGCGGTGGCGAGCAGCGCGCCCCCGCCGAGCCCCTGCACGATCCGCCAGGCCACCAGCGAAACGATGCTGGTGGAAAGCCCGCAGAAGAGCGAGGCGAGGGTGAACACCGCGATGGAGGTGGTGAAGTACCGCCTGCGCCCGAAGCGGCTCGCGAGCCAGCCGGTCATGGGGATCACGATCACGTTCGCCACGATGTAGCCCGTGAGGATCCAGCTGGCCTCGTCGAGGCTGGCGCCGAGGTTTCCCATGATGCTCGGCAGCGCCACGTTGACGATGCTCGTGTCGATGATCTCGAGGAGCACCGCGAGCATCACGGAGACCACGATGAGCAGCCGGCGCAGGTCGAGGCGATCCGGAACGGCCTCAGCGGACAAGGACCGTGACCTCTGCGGAGAGGCCGGCGGCGAGCTCCACCGGCGGTGCCCCCTCGCCCCCACCCACCGGCTCGTCGAGGACGATGCGAACCGGCAGGCGCTGCACCACCTTGGTGAAATTTCCGGCCGCGGGATCGGGGGCCAGCAGCGCGTAGACGGCGCCCGTGGCCGGGGAGAAGGAGTCGACGTGCCCCCGCCACACGCGACCGGGAAAGGCGTCGATGCGCACCTCCGCCGGCGCACCGGGGCGCATGCGGCGGATCTGCGTCTCCTTGAAGTTCCCCATCACCCAGACGTCCTCGCTCGAGACGAGGGCGAGCAGGGCCTGCCCCGGCCGCACCACCGCGCCCGGCTCCGCGCTCTTGCGCCCGACCACGCCGTCGAAGGGAGCGCGCACCTCGACCCGCGCGAGGTCGAGCTCGGCAGCGGCCACCGCCGCTTCCGCCGCGCGCACCTCGGCGTCGTCGGCGACCCGCGCCGCGGCGGCCCGCGCCCGGAGCTGCGCCGCGCGCAGCCTCGCCACCGCGGCCTGCCGGGCCGCCTCGGCGCGCTCGAGCGCCCGGCGGCTGGCGGCACCGCGCTCGGAGAGTGCCCGCGTCCGGGCCAGCTCGCGCTCGGCGTCGTCCCGGTCCACCTCGGCCGCGCGGACCTCCGCGGCGGCGGCGGCCGCCGCCGCTCGCGCCTCCGCGAGGCGGTTGCGCGCTGCGGCGAGCTCCGCCCGGGCCCGCTCGAGGGCCACGCGGTAGGGGGCGGGGTCGAGCCGGAGCAGGAGGTCGCCGGCCCGAACCCGCTGGTGCTCGCCCACGACCACCTCGAGGACGCGACCCGGGATTTCGGCCGCCACGTGGACGAGCGCCGCCTCCACGAAGGCGTCGTCGGTGCTCTCCCGGCCGCCGAGGTGCACCGTGAGCCAGGCCCCCGCTCCGAGTGCGGCCGCCGCGACTGCGCCGAGCCCCACCAGCCCGCGCATCCGAAGCCTCGAGAACACCGCACCGTTCGCCACGACACTCACGACGGCCGCTCCTCGGAACCTCGCCGCAGCGGCGCGCCCGCCTCGCGCAGGTCCTCGGCGGAGCCGGGCCGCCGAAGACCGCCGAGGAAGATGTCCACGAAGGCGTCGGCCACCTCGTCGAGGCCCTGCGGGTAGGCCTCGGTCTGGCCGTAGATGCAGCGCACGTGGGCGTGGTCGAAGACCATCCCCAGGAATGCGCGCGCGGCGAGGACCGGGTCCACGGGCCGGAAGGCCCCCTCGGCGATGCGATCCCGGATGTACTCGGTCACGAACTCCCGCACCCGGCGGACGCGGGTGCGGAAGAAGGGTTCCGAGAGGGCATGGCCTTCGAGCGCCGTGTACAGGAGGATGCGCAGCAGCGCCGGATCGCCGTCGAGGCGTACCAGGATCTCGCCGGCGAGCTCGCGAAAGAGGCGCCGGTCGTCGCGGCTGCGGGCGAGCGGCGCCAGGCGCTCCGGGAGCTCCACCGGCCCCATCTGGTGCTCGATCACCGCCTGGTAGAGCGCCTCCTTGCTGGGGAAGTGGCGGTAGATCACCGCCTCCGCGACCCCGGCCCGCGCGGCCAGCTCCCGGGTGGTCGTGCCCCGGTACCCGCGGGTGGCGAAGCACCGGGTGGCCTCCCGGAGGATCTGCTCCCGCCGCTCGTCCCCGGCAAGCCGCCGTGAGGCCACCCGCTGTCCCATGCTGTGATGTTAGTAAACACTTACTTTCATGCCAGGGCGGGGAGGGCCGTCGAGAGCCCGCGAGACACGAACCGGGGGATCGGAGCGGCTCGGAGCGGACCGGGAGCGCGAAGGGCCGGCAGGCTGCAGCGGCCGTCCGGAGGGGCCGGCCCATTCGGCTGCGACGCACGGGGTGCCGCGAGCCGAAGCCGGCCCGGCACGGAAGCCCGATCGCTAGGCCGAGGAGCTCCCGAAGTGCCGGAGGAGATCGGTGGCGGTGAGAAAGCCCACGAGCTCGTCGCCGTCCACCACCGGGAGGCAGCCGATCTTCGCCTCGGCCATGGCCAGCGCCGCCTCGCCGACGGGCGTATCGGGGCCCGCCACCACCGGCGGCGAGGACATGACCTCGCCGATCTCCACGCCGTCGAGGAAGGCACGCCGCGCCTCCGGGGCGTGGATCGCGAGCTGCGAGAGGGAGGCCCGCAGGACGTCTCGCTCGGACACCACCCCCACGAGGGCCCCGCCGCGGACGACGGGCATGTGCCGCACGCGACCCATGCGCATGATATCCTCGACCGTCGACAGTTTGTCGTGGACGCTGACGGTCACGAACTTCGTCTGCATGAGGGCGCGAATCGGGGTCCGGTCCACGGGGTGAGTCTACTCGATGGCGGCGGGACGCGAGAAGTCCGGCAGCAGGCGGAGCGGCGACGCCGGCCGGAGGGGTGCGGGCCGCCGCGCCGGGCGGTCCGGGGAGGGCGCGAGCCCGCCCGACGACGCGGACGCAGCGCCGCTGCGTTCTCCCGGCGAGGGCGAGGACCGCAGCAGCGTCCTCCCGGAGCTCGCGCGCCGGGCCCTCTCCCTCGGTCTCTCGGGCTTCTTCCTGACCGAGGAGACGCTGCGCCGGGCGCTCGGCGAGACGCTTCCCCGCGACTGGGTCGACTTCGCCACCGAGCAGAGCGAGCGGGCCCGGAGCGAGTTCATCGAGAAGCTCGCCCGGGAGCTGGCCGGAACCCTCGAATCCCTCGACCTCGCCGAGCTTCTGGAGCGGTTCCTGGCGGGAAAGACCATCGAGGTCGATGCCCGGATCCGGATCCGCGCCGACGATGCCGAAGGCGGACGGCCCCGCGGCTCCCGACTGCGGCTCCGGCTCGCGGCCGACGAGTGAGGCCGCGGCCGCCCCACCGGTCCCACGCCGCGGGGGGGTGCAGGTGAGCACACCCGGCCCCCACGCCGCCCGCCGCCCCGGAAGGCGTGGACTGTCCTCGGTGGCGGCACTGCTCCTGGTCCTGCTCGCGCTCGTCACCCTCGCCCTGCACCAGGGACTCGCGCCCGAGCGGGGCCCGTGGCCGGAGGGGCTCGCCCCCTCGGGCTTCCTCCGGCGCTGGCTCCTGCTCGGCCCGCTCGCGGGGGTGGTGTCGAGCCCGGCAGCCCAGACCGCGCTGGTGCTCCTTCCGTCGCTGGCCCTCGCCGCCGCGGTCTTCGCCGCCACCCGCTCGCTCGCTGCACGCTTCGCCAGCGCCACCCTCCTCCTCGCGGGATTCGGCTTCGCCTGGTACGGCCTCACGCCCCGCCTCGCCGACGTGTGGGGCTTCTTCGGCTGGCGCTGGTCGGCCATCGTGGCGGCGACGGCTGCGCTTCTGGTGCTTTTCGCGTGTGCCCCGGCGATGGTGGCGCGCGCGCGCCGCCTGGCGCCCTGGCTGTTCCTCGCCCTCTACCTCCCGCTCTTCCTCCTGGTCTGTCTCCTGGTCCGCGACCCCACCGGCACCGACCCCGCGCTCCCATTCGCGGTCTCTCCCTGGCCCGTGATCCCGGTCTTCGGGATCGAGCTGCTCGGGGGCTTCCTCCTCGGCCTTCTCGCCGTGGCGGCGGCCGCCCTGGCCGCGGCGGCTCCCGTCCACCCCACGCTCCGGGCCACGGCCGCGGTGCTGGCGGCCGGCCCCGTGCTCGCGTTCGCGACCCGGCGGCTCGACCCCGGGCTGCCGCTTCTCGCGGCCGCGGCGGGGGTGGGGGCCGGAGTCCTGCTCGTGCTGTGGCCGGCGGCCCCCGCCCCCCGGGTCCGCGCCGCGCGGGTCACGGCCGGCGCCGTGCTGCTCGCCGTCCTGCCGATCCTCGCGGGCGAGGCCCTGCTGCGCCTCGACTACCACCGGGCACGGGAGGTGGCTGCCCGGCGGATCATCGAGGCGCTCGAGGCCTACTACGAGCGGGAGGGGGAGTACCCGGAGGAGTTGCGGGTGCTCCTGGCCACCGGGGACCTCGAGGAGATTCCGCGGCCGCCGGTCGGATTCCTGCGCGGGCCGGAGGACCGGTTCACCTATCAGAGCTTCGGCACCAGCTACCTGCTCGAGTTCTCGGCGCCGGGATGGGTGCAGTGCACCTACAACCCACCGTGGGAGGACGAAGGCACCGAGTCGGGCGCTCCCGTCGAGAGCCTGGAGGAGGCGTGGTCGTGCCCGGCCCAGCCGCCCGCACTCTGGTGACCGGACCCCGCGAGCTCGTCCGCCGGGTCGGCCGCGCGCGCCGCGTCGGCACGGCCTTCGGCCGGATCTACCTCGGCATCAAGGGGCACCAGTTGCTGGACCGCCACCTCCGCCCGACCGATATGGACCTCCGGTGGCACCGACTCCACCGGGAGCACGCCCGCATCCTCCACCGCTCCGCCCTCGAGCTGCGTGGGCTCGTGCTGAAGGGCTGTCAGTTCCTCTCGGCCCGGGCCGACGTGCTCCCGCCGGAGTACGTGGAGACCCTTTCGAAGCTTCAGGACCGCGTGCCGCCCACGCCGGCCGATCGCGCCGTGGGCCTCGTGGAGAGGGAGCTCGGGCGTCCGCTCCGGGAGGTCTTTGCGCACTTCGACCGCCGGCCCGTGGCCTCCGCCTCCCTGGCCCAGGTGCACCGCGCCGTCCTCCGCGATGGCCGCGAGGTGGCGGTGAAGGTCCAGCACCCGGGCATCGAGGCGCTGGTGCGCGCCGACCTCGCCAGCCTCCGGCTGCTCTTCGGCACCGTGGAGCGCATCGAGGGCTCGCTGGCGCTCACGCCGCTGCTCGACGAGATCGCCGAGGCGGTGCCCACCGAGCTCGACTTCCGGGCCGAGGCCCGGCACGCCGAGCGTCTGCGGGCGCTTTTCGCCGGGCGCAGGGAGGTGGTGATCCCCGAGATCGTCCACGAGCTCTCCACCCGCCGGGTGCTCGTCCTCGAGTTCCTCGAGGGAATCAAGATCACCGATCTCCCCGGTCTCGAGGCAGCGGGGGTGGATCCGGGCCGGGTCGCGCAGCTCCTCGCGGAGGTCTTCGCCGAGCAGATCCTGCGCTTCGGATTCTTCCACGCGGACCCGCACCCCGGGAACCTGATCGTGCTTCCGGACGGACCGCGCCTCGGCCTTCTCGACTTCGGCCTCGCCAAGGAGCTCCCGCCCCACTTCCGCGAGGACCTGGTCGCCTTCGTGCTCTCGCTCCTCCGCGGCGACAGCCGCGAGATGGCCGCCGCCCTCGTGCGCCTGGGCTTCGAGACGCGCGATGGCCGCCCGGACTCGCTCGACGAGGTGGCCCGTCTCGTGCTCGCCCTCGCCGTGCGCGCCCGGGACCGCGCCCACCTCGATCCGGATCTCGTGGAGGAGGCGCGGCGGGAGATCGGGGAGGCACTGCGCCGCAATCCGGTGGTGAGGATCCCGGGGCATCTGGTCCTGGTCGGGCGCGTGATGGGGCTGCTCTCCGGCGTGAGCCGGAGCCTGGGCTCGCGGGTGGACCTGGCCCGCACGCTCCTGCCCTACGTGGCCCCGGCGCCGCCGACACGCTGAGATGCCCTCCGGGAGCACACCTCCCCTGGCGGTGGGGGTCGCGCTCGGTGGCCCCGGCGACCCGGCGGGCTTCCGCCGCCTCCTCGAGACCGGTGAGCGCGCCGAGGCGCTCGGCCTCCACTCGCTGTGGCTGCCCGAGGGCCACTTCGCGCCCGGCGCGGTGGCTGCGCCCCTCGTGCTGCTCGCGGCCCTTGCCGCCCGGACCCGGACACTGCGGCTGGCCACCACCTCGCTGCTCCTCCCCGTCCATCCGGCCCGCCGGCTCGCGGCATCGATCTCGGCGGTGGACCGCCTCTCCGGGGGGCGACTCCTTCTCGGGCTCGGCCGGGGATTCCGGGCCGACCTCTTCGGCGCCTTCGGGGTCGACCCGCGGGAGAAGCGCCGTCGCTTCGACCGCACCCTCGACGAGCTCCTCGCCTTCTGGCGAAACGGCTCCGTGCCGCCGCCCCTGCAGGCGCCCCACCCTCCGATGCTGGTGGCCGCCTTCGGCCCGCGCGGACTCGAGCAGGCCGCGCGGCGGGGCCTGCCCTACCTCGCCTCCCCCATGGAGGACCTCGCCCAGCTCGCCCGCAACCAGCAGCACTGGCAGCGGCACCTCGCGGCGCCGCCGGACGAACGCGCCCCCCGCGCCGCCGTGATCCGCACCGTCCACGTGGCCGGCGGCGATGCCGAGGCCCGGCGGGTTCGGGAGGCCCTCGAGCGCGAGTTCGAACGCCTTCGCCGACGGGCCCCGGCGCTGCTCGCGAAGCGCGCCACCGGTCCGCTCTCGGACCGCGTGCTGGTGGGAACCGCTTCCGAGATCGACGAAGTCGTCGCGCGCTACCGCGAGCTGCTGGGCATGGATCTGCTCGTGGCCCGCACCGGCGTGCCCGGCGTGACGCCGGCCGAGGCCCGGGCCGCCTTCGAGCGCCTCCCCGGCCTGGCGCGACCCGGCTCGCTCAACCCCGGGGGGCGGGACTCCGGTCGGATCCGTCCCGGGTGAAGGTCACGAAGGCCATCGCCGGCCGGCGGGAGGCGTCCCGCATCGCGAAGTGGATGCCCTCGAATCTCCAGCCGCGTGCGGTCCACTCGTTCAGGACGCGCTCGATCTCCTCGTCGGTGACCGTGCTGATCTCCACGACCTTGTAGGCCCCGGCCTGTTCCGCACCCCTCATTCGAGCCTCCGTGCGAGGTCGAGGGCCCCGTAGGTGAGGATGAGGTCGGCGCCCGCCCGCCGGATCGCGAGCAGGGCCTCCTCGAGGGCCCGCGCCCCATCGAGCCAGCCGCGCTCCTCGGCGGCGCGGATCATCGCGTACTCCCCCGAGACGTGGTAGGCGGCGAGGGGTACGTCGAAACGGCGGCGCGCCTCGGCGAGCACGTCGAGGTAGGGGAGCGCCGGCTTGACCATCAGCGCGTCCGCCCCCTCCTCGAGGTCGAGGCGCATCTCCTCGAGGGCCTCCCGGAAATTCCCCGGATCCATCTGGTAGGCGCGCCGATCCCCGAAGGCGGGAGCACTCTCCGCCGCCTCGCGGAAGGGGCCGTAGAAGGCACTGGCGTACTTGGCGGCGTAGGAGAGGACCGGCACATCCGCGAAGCCCGCGGCGTCGAGCGCGCGACGAATGGCGCCCACGCGGCCGTCCATCATGTCCGAGGGGGCCACCACATCGGCGCCGGCCCGGGCGTGGGAGACGGCCGTGGAGGCCAGGCGCTCGAGGGTGGGGTCGTTGCGCACCTCGCCGCCCTCCACGATGCCGCAGTGCCCGTGGTCCGTGTACTCGCACAGACACACATCGGTCACGACGCACAGCCCGGGCGCCGCAGCCTTGACTGCCTCCACGGCACGCTGCACCACCGCATCCGCCCGATCCGCCTCCGACCCCCGGGCATCCTTGCGCGCCGGAATGCCGAAGAGGATCACCGCGGGCACGCCCGCCTGCTCGACCTCCTTGGCGAACTCGGCCAGGCGGTCCACGGAGCGGCGCCTCACACCGGGCATGGAGGCCACCTCCTCCTCCACCCCCCGACCCTCCACGGCAAACAGCGGCAGCACGAGGTCGTCGCGCGAGAGGCGGGTCTCGCGCACCATGCGCCGGAGCGTCTCCGTGCGCCGCAGGCGCCGCTTCCGGTGGATGGGAAAGCTCACTTCTCGCCTCCTTCACCCCGGGCGCCCTCGGGGCCGGCGAACCGGTGTGCCGCGAGCGCCCGCACCAGCTCGACGCCATCGGCCCGCGCAGGGACCGCGTCGACGCGCGCCCCGATCTCTTCGAGGGCGCGCGCGGTGACGGGGCCGATGGCCGCCACCACGCCGCGACCGAGCTCCTCGGCCGCCCGGGGGCCGAGCACCGCCGCGAGCCGGCGGACGGCGGAGGGGCTCGCGAAGGTGAACGCGCGCGGACCCGGCGCCTCGAGAAAGTGCCGGAGGACCTCCTCGTCGACCTCCGCCGGAAGATTGCGGTAGGCCACGACCTCGTCCACCCGCGCGCCCTCGGCCCGCAGCAGCTCGCCGAGCAGCTCCCGCCCCCCGGACGCGCGGGGCAGCAGGAAGCGACGACCTCGCGGCGGGAGGAGCTCCCGAAGGGTCTCGGCCATGGCCCCGGCGTCGAAGCGGGCGAGCGGAACGAGGTGGACGGGGAGCCCCTCCCCCCGCGCGGCGTCGGCGGTGCGCGGCCCCACGCAGGCGATCCGCACCCCCGCCGTCGCCAGATCCACGCCGAGCTCACGGCTGGCGCGCGCGGTGAAGCGCACCGCGTTCTGGCTGGTGAAGACCACCGCATCGTACCCGGAGAGGTGGCGGAGGGCCGCGGCGAGCGGGGCCCGATCCTCCGGCGGCTCGAAGCGCAGGAGCGGCAGCAGAACCGGCCAGGCGCCCGCGCGGCGAAGCTCCCGGAGCATCGCACCGGCCTGCTCCGCGGCGCGGGTCACGAGCACGCGCACCCCGTGGAGCGGAAGCCGCTCGTACCACCCGAGCTCGTGGCGGAGCGCCACCACCCCTCCCACCACCACGGTCACCGGTGCCTCGAGGCCCGCCGCCTCGACGCGGTCCGGGAGGTCGCCGAGCGTTCCCTCGACCACGCGCTGCCGGGGAAGCGTGCCCCACTCGATCGCGACGGCCGGGGTAGCCGGATCGCGGCCGCCCTCCACGATGGAGCGCGCCAGCTGGCGAAGGTGGCGGCGCCCCATCAGCAGCACCAGGGTGTCGGCCGCGTCGGCGAGCCGATCGACCCGCAGCCGCTCGCGGGGCGCGCCGGGATCCCGGTGTCCGGTGATGACGGCGAAGGAGGCCGCGAAGTGGCGATCCGTCACCGGGATCCCCGCGTAGGCCGGCACGGCCACGGCGGCCGTCACCCCGGGGACCACCTCGAAGGGGATCCCGGCCTCGGCGCAGGCGCGGGCCTCCTCGCCGCCCCGACCGAAGACGAAGGGATCGCCGCCCTTGAGCCGCACCACGGCGAGACCCCGCTTCGCGCGGTCGACGAGCAGGGCGTGGATCTCCTCCTGGGTTCGGGTCGGGGGATCGTGGCCGCGCTTGCCGACGTCGATGAGCTCGGCGCCGGCAGGGGCGAGCTCCAGGAGCTCGGGCGCGACCAGGGCGTCGTGGACCACGACGTCGGCGCTGCGCAGGAGCTCGGCCCCGCGCACCGTGATGAGATCGGGATCCCCGGGCCCGGCACCCACCAGATAGACGCGGCCCCTGGCGGCGCCGCTCACGCCGGCGCCCCGGAGCGGAGATCGCGGAGGACGGCCTCTCCACCCCGCGCCAGGACCTCCTCGGCGAGCTCGCGGCCGGCGCGCTCGGCGTCCTCCGGGGGGGCCTCGGCCTCGGCGCGAACCGCGCGGCTTCCGTCGGGCGAGCCCACGAAGCCCCGCAGGCGGAGCCATCCCGACGGGCCGGGCTCCGCCAGACAGGCCAGCGGCACCGTGCAGTCGCCCCCGAGGCGGGCCTGGAAGGCGCGCTCCGCCCGCGCGGCGGTGGTGGAGTCCGGGTCGGCGAGGACCCGGAGCTCGCGGCCGAGGGCATCGCCCCGGCGCGCCTCGAGGGCCAGGGTCCCCTGGCCCACCGCCGGCAGAAGCTGCGAGGTGGAGATCCTCTGGTCGATGCGCTCGGCGAGGCCGAGCCGGGCGAGGCCGGCGCAGGCGAGGACCACCGCGTCGAGCTCGCCCTCCTCGAGCCGGCGGATGCGGGTCGGCACGTTCCCGCGCAGCGGAACCACCTCGAGGTCGGGGCGGAGCGCCCGGAGCTGGGCCGTTCGCCGCGTGCTCCCGGTTCCCACCCGCGCACCGGGGGGCAGTGCCTCGAGGGAGCCCCCCCTCGGCCGCGTGAGCAGCGCGTCCCGGGGGTCCTCGCGCGGCGGAAAGGCGACGAGCTCCAGCTCGAAGGGGGTGCGGGCCGGCAGATCCTTGGCGCTGTGCACGGCGAGGTCGGCCCGGTTCTCGAGCAGCGCCTCCTGGATCTCCTTCACGAACAGTCCCTTGCCTCCGATCGACGCCAGCGGCCGATCCTGGATCCGGTCGCCGGAGGTCGTGACCACCACGAGCTCGGTGGGGCGACCGAGCCGCTCCCGAATGGCCGCGGCCACGGCGCGGCTCTGCGCGAGCGCGAGCTCGCTTCCGCGCGTCGCGATCCGGACCGGC
>JALSIO010000354.1 GCA_026989995.1 Myxococcales bacterium | reverse complement strand
TCTTCTCGTAGCGGTACCGAACCCAGAGGAGGTCTCCGGCGGCGAGCACGGCGAGCCCTGCCACGGCGAAGACCGCGAGCCGCCGCGCCAGGAGTCCCGCGGCGAGCACGCCCTCCTCGACGGTCGAGGAGGAGAGTCCGAGCACGAGCTCGGCGACCGGCTCGATCACCCACCACGCGGTAGCACCGAGGAAGAGGATCTTCGCCGCGGCCTTGGCCAGCTCCACCCACTGCTCCGGCCTCACCAGCCGCTTGAGCCCCTGAAGCGGGTTCAGGCGGGAGAACCGGGGCCGGAGGGCCTTGACCGTGAACAGCGGCCCCACCTGGGCCAGGTTGACGGCGATGCCCGCGGCCATGAGCAGGGCGGCGAAGGGGAGGAGCGCCACTCCCACCTCCCTCATCTCGAAGACCCAGAGGGCGTGGAAGTCACCCAGGCTGCCCGGGTGGAGGGCGTCGCCGGACCAGTATCCCCGCGCGTGGCGCACCACCGACACCGCCACCCGCGCGCCCACCGACGAGGCGAGGGCGACCAGGGCCACGAGCAGCAGGAAGGCCGTGGCCAGCTCCCGGCTCTGGGCCACGTCGCCCTCCTCGCGCGCCTCGCGCCGGCGCTTCGGGGTGGCCGGTTCGGTCTTCTCGGCGTCGTCCGCCACCTATCCCCCTCCGGGAAGCAGGATGGCGAGCACCCGGGCCGTGTGGGCTTCGAGTGCCCTCGCCATGCCCTCCACGAGCGGCGTGGCGCCGAGCAACAGGAGGGCGAAGAGGAGCAGCACGTGGGCTGGAAGCTGCACGGTCATCAGGTTGAGCTGGGGCGCCGCCCGCGCCAGGAGACCCAGGGCGACGTTGGTCACGAAGACGGCGACGGTGACCGGCAGCGCCAGCAGCACCCCGACGTGGAAGACCGCAGATCCGAGCCCCGCCAGCGCCAGGAAGGAGGACGACTCCATTCCACCGCCCACCGGGAGCGCCCGGTAGGAGAGCGCGACCCCGCGCAGCAGCGCGTGGTGGCCGTCGATGGCCAGATAGGTGAGAATCCCGATGCGCCGCACCAGGCCCGCCATCGCCACCGAGGTGCTCCCGGTCTGGGGATCGAGCACCCGGGCGGCGCCGAGGCCGCCCTCGGTGGCGACGAAGTCCCCGGCGAGCACGAAGGCCGCGAAGACCACCCGGGCGGCGAAGCCCAGCGATGCCCCGACCAGGGCCTCCGAAGCCACGAGCCCGGCGAGCTCGAGAGGCTGCTCGGCAGCCCGAAGGATCGGCGCCGTGTCCACCCCACCGAGTGCCGCCGCCACCACCATGGCCGCACCCACCCGGATGCGCAGCGGCACCTCCTCCGCCCCGAAGACCGGAGCGGTCAGGAAGAGGGCCACGAGGCGCACGCTACCCACGGCGAAGCCGACGATCTCCGCGGCGGCGAGATCGCTCACGGGGCCGCCCCCGCCGCCGTACTCATCAACCGGACCCCGAAGTCCACCACGGTGCCCATGATCCAGGGAAAGAGCAGCGAGAAGGTCCCGAGCACGAGCACGATCTTCGGCACGAAGGTGAGGGTCTGCTCGTTGACCTGGGTGGCAGCCTGCAGGATGCTGATCACGAGCCCCACCACCACCGCAGCGGCCAGGAAGGGCGAGGACACCACCAGCGCCGTGCGGATCGTCTCCTGCAGCAGCCCGCTCACCTGCTCGATGCCCACGGCGCCTCCCTCAGAGCAGGCCCCTGGCCAGCGAGGAGACCACGAGGTTCCAGCCGTCCAGGAGCACGAAGAGCATGAGCTTGAAGGGGAGCGAGATCACCACGGGCGGCAGCACGATCATGCCCATGGAGATCAGCATCGAGGAGATCACCAGATCGATGACGAGAAAGGGGAGGTAGATCATGAAGCCCACCTCGAAGGCCGTCCGGATCTCGGAGATCACGAAGGCCGGAAGCAGCGAGGAGAGCGACACCTCCTCCGGGGATTCGGGCGGCTCCGCGCCCGAGAGCTCGGCGAAGAGCCCGAGGTCCTTCTCGCGGGTGTGTTCGAGCAGGAAGGCGCGGATCGGATCGAGCGCGCGCTCGAGCGCCGTGGGGGCGTCGATCTCCCGGGCCACGTAGGGCTCGAGGGCGGCGGTCTCGACCTCGCGGGCGACCGGAGCCATCACGAAGAAGGTCAGGAAGAGCGCGAGCCCCACGATCACCTGGTTGGGGGGGAGCTGGTGCACGCCGATCGCCTGGCGCACCAGGGAGAGGACGATCACGATCCGGGTGAAGCAGGTGGCGAGCAAGAGCAGCGACGGTGCCACCGAGAAGAAGGTCAGGATGGCGAGCACCTGAAGCGTCGAGGAGATCCGCCCCGGGGCGGTGAGCTCCCCGACCGGGATCTCGAGGGCTGCGCCCTCGCTCCGGACGAGGGGAAGCGGCTCGGCGAGGGCGGCAGCGGGGGCGAGGAGGAGGAGGAGGAAGGCCGCGAGCCCGAGGCCCGCGAGCAGGCGCTGGAGGGCCGGGGTGGCGCCGGCGCGCCACCCGGGATCTGCGGCGGACCGCTCGGCCTCCGGGTCCTCTGCTGCGTGCGCGCCGGCCTCCGAGGGCGGGAGGGCCTCGATCAGTCGGACCCCGCCCTCGCCGCCCGCGAGCAGCAGGCGCCGCCCCTCCACCTCCACGATCACCAGGCGCTGGCGCGGGCCGAGGGCACAGCTCTCCACGACCCGGAGCGAGCGCCTCCGGAGCCCGGCCCGCCCGCCGGCGAATCCGAGCGCCAGGCGCAGCAGGCCCAACGCGGCCAGCACCGCCGAGAGTGCCACGATCGCCTGGCTCACCGCTCCCCTCCTCGCGGCGCCGCG
The DNA here is from genome assembly GCA_026989995.1 of Myxococcales bacterium. Lineage (GTDB taxonomy): Bacteria > Myxococcota_A > UBA9160 > UBA9160 > JALSIO01 > JALSIO01. The sequence goes on along the minus strand of JALSIO010000354.1, from coordinate 410 downwards.
GTCCGACCCCGCTAGCTCCCGCCCACGATCTCCACGATCCGCACCGAGAGACGCCCCTCCACCACGGTCACCTCTCCGCGGGCGATGACGCGGCCGTTCACCAGGACGTCCGCCGGCTCCCCGGCCGGCCGGTCGAGCTCGATCACCGAGCCCTTGGCCAGTTGCAGGATCTCGCGCACGCGCATCCGCGCCGAGCCGATCTCGACGGTGACCTCGAGGGGCACGTCGAGAACCAGACCGAGGCGCGATCCGTCGCCGGTGCCCGGCGCCTCCGCTTCCGCCGCTGCCCCGGCCGCGGCCGGAGCGGCGGGGGACGCCTCTGCCTCCTCGCGAACCCGATCGTCCATCCTCGCCTCAGCCTCCCTCGATGCGCTCGGTCACCTGTACGGCGAGCCGGTCGCCCACGCGCC
>JALSIO010000353.1 GCA_026989995.1 Myxococcales bacterium | reverse complement strand
TGTGGACCTCCTTCAGCAGCGACTGGTCGATGATCGGCCAGAGCAGCGAGGCGACTCCCCGCGCGCGGGCGACCGTGGCCTCGAAGTCGCCCTCCACCCACACGAAATCCCGCAGCGCCTGGAAGGGCGCGAACTGCGAGGCCCACAGGTTCTCGCGTTCGGCGACGCCGAGGGTGAGCCGCAGCATCATCCACACGGGCTGGGCGCCCATGGACCACCAGAAGGGGAGGTTGGCCTCGTCCTCGTAGTCGAGCCCGTAGGGCGCCGGTGGCACCGGGGCCGTCGGATCGGGGGGCGGCACCTCGTCGAGGGGGAGGTTCATGCGCTCGCGGTCCTCGAGCACGGCGTCGTCCCGCGCCATGCGGCGGATCACCTCGGGCAGGCGGTAGCGGCGCGCCCGCGCAAGGAGGCTCGCGTCGGCGGCCGCCCGGCTGCGATAGGGGAGCCGGGTGTCCTCGAAGAGCATGCGGGCGGAGTGGAAGGAGTCCTCGGTGTCGGCGGAGGCCTTGTCCTTGATGTAGGAGCGCCCGTGGGTGGCCCCGAAGGTCCCCCGGTGGAGGTGGAGCGCGATGTCGAGGAGGACGACGTCGAGCAGCATCTCCGCGCGGCGGGCGAGCTCGGGATCGTCGGCCCACTCCAGCAGCGAGAGCAGGGGCGTCATGTCCTTCTGGTAGTAGACGTTCGAGTGCCACTCGGTGAAGCCGAAGCGCGCGCGCTCTTCGATCCAGCGGAGGATCTCCGGCCGCGCCCGCTCCCGGTGCTCGCGGCCGGTGAGCCCCGTGACCTCGAAGCGGCGATCCGGAAGGAGCTGCCCGGCGAGGTACTCGTTCACGCGGAAGAGCAGCACGTGGTTCTCGGTCCAGTACCACATGGCGTCCACGACCGGCTCCCCGTCCACCACCCGCTCCGGGGTGGGGTCCGTGTACCAGTACTTGAACGAGAGCACCACCTGCTCGGCCTTCTCCCACAGCGCCTCGCTGGCCGCCGGGTGCCCGCGAAAGGCGTAGAGGAGGTTCAGCAGGTAGAGCAGGTCGAAGTCGCTGGTGTCGCGCAGGCGGTAGAGCTTGTCGAAGATCGGATCCCAGGCGTCGTCGGGGATGGACCCCGGGGCGACGCGGTAGGTGGGATCCCGGCGCTCCCGCTCGAGGTGGTTCAGCACGTTCAGGAGGCTGCACGGTTCGAGCGGTGTCTCGGTGGCGAAGAGGAGGTAGTCGGTCTGCCGGGCGGCGAACCAGGTCCAGGCGGCGAAGCCGTCGAAGGGTGTGCAGCCGGGCAGGGCGGCGAGCGCCATCAGGGCGGCGGCGGCGAGCGCAGCGGTGTGCCGACCCGGCCCGCGGCGGGTGGACCGGGGGCGGCAGGTGAGCGGCAGGGGAGCGGCATGCACGGGGAACTCCAGATCGGGGGTCCGATGATACCACGCCGCCCCCCTTCCCCGTGCCGACGCGCGGTTCAGCCGGAGCGGGACTCCGCCCCCGAAACGCTTCCCTTCTTCTCCCAGGGGAAGGCGTCGTAGGGGAAGTTCGCGCACTCCCCGAGCCGCTCGTAGCCGGCGCGGTCGAAGCCCCGGGAGCGCTCCGCGAGCATCCGGTACACCGTGCAGCGATCGCGCGAGGTGGGAAGCCGCGGATCGGCGGCCACCGCGGCAAGGAGCGCGCCCCGCCTCTCGGCGAGGGGGCTCATCCGGATGCCGCCATCGGCCGGCGTGTCGAGGATCAGCGTCTTGGGCGCCGCGGGGTGCCCCTCCTCGAAGGGCAGCCATTCGGGCAGCTCCTCGCGCCCTCCGCGGCCCGGTGCGCCGGTCCTCGCGAACTCCGCCCAGTAGGCCCCCATGGCGCGGGAGAGCTCCTCGCGGCCGGCCCGATTCCACGGGATGAAGAGGCCGATCGCCGCCGGTCCGAGATCCCAGTGCTCGAAGACGAAGGGAATCTCGAAGCCGTGGGAGGCGCCGAGGGTCCGATCGAGGCGCAGGCCGGGAAGCGAGAGCGCCTCGTCCCAGTCGAAGCGGTAGACGAAGGGGGCGGGGCCCTGGCTCCTCCGGACGGCCCGGGCGGGCTCGTCGGCGCCCATCGCCTTCCACATGCGGCTCAGGTACTCCGCGACGACCAGGAATCGCTCCGGATCGTGCGGGCGCGGGATCACCCCGAAGAGGCGCCGGCCGAAGCGCGGATCGAGCAGCAGGAAGACGCGGTTCTCGTCCCGGTTGGTGCCGAAGACGACGGGAACCTCGTTCCAGGCGCCGCTCCGGGAGAGCCGGGCCAGGGGGGCGTCCGGGGGCAGCACCGTGCCGTCCGCGAAGAGCTGCGGGAAGTCGAGCATGCCGGTCTCAGTCCCCCGGCCGCAGGCCTCGAGGATGGCCTCCGGCGGGAGCTCCCGGAGGAAGGCGGCGAGCTCGGCGGACGGGGTCTGCGCGGCGAGGGCGAGCGCCGCCGCTCGATCCGGGGCACGCCCCGCGGCCACGAGGAGCCGCGCGACGACCTCGCTGCCGCTGTTCGGGTGGCCGGGGGGTGTGGCGTCGGCCGGCGCCTCGGCCGCGTTCGGGTCGGTGGTGTCGGCGGCGCCGCTCTGCACGATCGCCCGGTGGAAGAGGCCGCGGGCGAGGGGCGAGACGAGGAGGGAGACCGTGTTGCGTCCGCCCGCCGACTCGCCGAAGACGGTGATGCGGTCGGGATCGCCGCCGAAGGCGGCGGCGTTCTCGCGGACGAAGCGCAGCGCGGCGATCAGGTCGAGGGTTCCGTAGTTGCCGGAGCGATCGGCGGCGCTCGTGCCGCGCCCGCGGAGCGCCGGGTGGCGGAACCAGCCGAACGGACCCAGGCGGTAGTTCACGGCCACCACGATCACCTGCTCGCGCCCGGCGAGGCGCCCGCCGTGGTAGAGGTGCTTGGCGCCGATCGAGTTGCCCCCGCCGTGGATCCAGACCATGACCGGCAGCCGGTCACGGCCGCGGGGGAGCTCGCCCGCCGCCATCCGCGGGGCGTAGACGTCGAGGGTGAGGCAGTCCTCGCTGCCCACGACGCTCCCGGGCTCTGCGTCGCCGATGCCGCCGATGGGGGACGCGAGCTGGGGACAGGGCGGGCCGGAATCGAGGGCCTCGAAGGGGCCGGCGAGGGGCCGCGGAGGGGCCGGTGCGCGCCACCGGTGATCTCCGGTGGGGGGTGCCGCGTAGGGAATGCCCCGCCACACGTGCCCGCCGTACTCGCCCCGCATCCCGATCACGGTGCCGATGGTGAGC
>JALSIO010000352.1 GCA_026989995.1 Myxococcales bacterium | reverse complement strand
ACCGCCTCGGCGCCGCGGAGCGCCGCCTCGAGGGTCAGCGCGACGAAAACGACCGGTTCCGCGCCCAGCTCGCCGCGCACACCGACGAGCTCCGTGTCCAGCGAACCGCCATCGCCCGCACCCAGCGGGTGGTGAGGCGCCTGCTCGGACGGCTGCAGGAAGCCCCGCCCCCCTCCCCGCCCGGTTCGCCGGGCGCGTCCTGAGCGCCGCCGCCGGCGCCCCGCCGCACAGCAGCAGCCTCTGGCGGCCTTTCCGCTTCCTTTTTTCGCGGATTCGGGGGAAATCCCGATAAGGAGGCGCCCCCTTCTGCCGATAGGCGCGGGTGAGTGCCACGAGCACCTGCTCATGGGTGCGAGCGGGGTGGCACGTAGGAGGGGGAGCATGCAGACGACCGTTCTCCTGGCCGACGATCACCGGATCGTCCGCGAGGGACTGCGGCGACTTCTCGAGAGTCGCGAGGACATTTCGGTGGTCGGGGAAGCGACCAACGGCGAGGAGGCGGTCCGTCTGGTCGAGGACAAGCGCCCCGATGTCGTGATCATGGACATCTCCATGCCGCGGCTGTCCGGGATCGACGCGACCCGCCGCATCTGCAAGAACGCGGGCGCCGCGGACCCGGCTGCCGAGGCGTCGGGCGCGGAGGAGACCCGGCGCACCCGGGTGCTGATCCTCTCGATGCACGAGAGCCAGACCTACGTGGAGGAGGTGCTGCGGGCCGGCGCCTCGGGCTACGTGCTCAAGGACTCTCCGCCCTCCGATCTCTTCGCGGCCATCGACGCGGTCCGATCCGGCGACAGCTACCTCTCGCCCTCGGTGACCCAGCGGGTGGTCAACGCCATCGCGCGCCCGGGCGACCGCCCGTCGCTGGCGGTCTCCTCGCTCACGGAGCGCGAGCGCCAGGTCCTCGAGCTCATCGCCGAGGGGCTCTCCAGCAAGGAGATCGCGGCCAGGCTCGGCGTGTCGCTCAAGACCATCGAATCGCACCGCGCGAACCTGATGGACAAGCTCGACATCCACAAGGTGTCCGGGCTGGTCCGCTTCGCGATCCGGGCCGGTCTCGTCGCGCCGTAGCCGCCGCGGCCAGTGGCCCGCGTTCCCGCGGCGACACGAGGCTCAGGTGCGCTCGGCTGCCCGGAGCAGGGCGCCGTGGGCACCTGCGAACTCGCCCTCCTCGAGAAAGACCGGCGTGGCGCCGAGCGCCCGGGTGACGGCCTCGAGGATCTGCCGCAGCGCGGGATTCCCGCGCAGCGTCGAACCGGCGTAGACCACGTGGCGCGACCCGGTGGCTGCGGCGAGGCCACCGCAGATCAGGCCGACGTTCTCGCCCACGAGGCCCATCACCGCGTGGGCGAGGTCCTGCGCATCCGCGCGGTCGGCGCCCTCACGGGCCAGGCGTCCGAAGGAGGCGGCCGTGAGGTCGCCCACGAGCGGGAATCCCCCCGTGCGGTAGATGTCGGAGACGAGCAGGTCCACCCGCCGGCGGTCCCCCCGCACCGCGAGCGCCGCAAGGCGGTGGAAGTCGGCCGTCCCGAGCAGCGCCGCGCCGAGGCCCACCACCGTCCCGCCGCCGAGGGCGGTGCCGCCCACCCGGCGCACCGCCCCGGGCTCCACGTGCATCACCGAGGTACCCGTCCCGAGGGAGACGAGCAGGAAGCGCTCCGGCGGAGGTTCGTGCTGGCGCCGCAGCAGAGAGTGCGCCCCCACGCCCCACGCCTCGAACTCGTCGACCGTGCGCGCCGCGTCCCCGAGGGCCCGCGAGAGCTCGGCGGCGCCCCCGCCCGTCAGCCCGACGCGGCCGGGTGCCGCCTCGGCGACCCGGCGCACCACGGCGTCGAGGGAATGGGAGGGCAGGATCGCGGTGCGATGGGTCCCGGACGCCTCGACGACCACCACCTTGGCGAGGGTGGCTCCCGCGTCCACCCCGACGAGCGGTTCGTTTTGATTCGGGACCATGGCTCGATAGGCTTCTCGTTTCGGTAGGTTGCGTCGTCCCGGCGCCCCTGCCGCGAAGGGACCGGCCGTCCATGTACGAGGCATTCTACGGGCTTCGGGAAAAACCGTTCGCCCTGAGCCCCGATCCCCGGTACCTCTTCCTCGCGGAGTCCCACCGGGAGGCCCTCGCCCACCTGCTCTACGGCATCGAGCAGGGCGAGGGTTTCATCGCCATCACCGGCGAGGTGGGAACGGGCAAGACCACCCTCTGCCGGACCCTCCTCCGGCGCCTCGGCGGCGAGACCGAGGTCGCGTTCATCTTCAACCCCGAGCTCTCCGCCTTCGAGCTGCTGCAGTCGATCTGCCACGAGCTCGGCATGCCGGTGGAGGGTCGCTCCCGGCGCGAGCTGATGACGCAGCTCAACGAATTCCTGCTCGCCCGCCGGCGAGAGGGCCGGCGGGTTCTGCTGATCGTGGACGAGGCGCAGAACCTCTCCCCGGAGGCCCTCGAGGAAATCCGGCTCCTCTCGAATCTCGAGACCGAGACCTCCAAGCTGATCCAGATCCTGCTCCTCGGCCAGCCCGAGCTCGATGAGAAGCTCGAATCACCGGAGCTCCGGCAGCTCAAGCAGCGGATCACGGTGCGGTGGAAGCTCCGGCCCCTCTCCGCGCGGGAGACGCGGGACTACGTGCGCCACCGCCTGCGCGTGGCGGCCGGTGCCGAACGCGAGCTCTTCACGGAGGCGGCGCTGCGGGAGATCCACCTGCGGACCGGTGGGATCCCGCGCCTGGTGAACGTGCTCTGCGACCGGGCGCTGGTGGCGGGCTACGGCGCGGGGGACCGGTCGATCGGCATCGGGCTGGTGAGCGAGGCGGCCCGGGAGGTGGGCGGCCCCTCGCGGCGGTCCCTGGTGGACTGGACGCGCCACCTTCGACCGGCCGCGGGGATGGCCCTGCTCCTCGGGCTCGGCGCAGTCGCCGGCTTCCTGGTGGCCACCGGCGGTGCGGGCATCCCGGAGCTGCGCTTCGCCGGAGGCCGGGGCGCCCCGGCGCTGCCGCCGGTGGCGTCGCCCGCACCGGTGCGGGCGCCCGCGCCCCGCGTGGAGCCGGCCGCTCCGCCACCCCCTGCGGCGGCGTCCGAGGAGCCCGGCGCGAGCGGCTCCGGAGCGGTGCGGGTTCCGCCGCCCGGAGGTGGGGTAGATCCGGCCGCGTCGGGAGCCCCGCTGGCCCCGGCTCCCGAGCCGGTGGCGCCCGGCGAGGCGGCACCCGGCACCGTCGTCCCGGACGGGGGGACCGCTTC
>JALSIO010000351.1 GCA_026989995.1 Myxococcales bacterium | reverse complement strand
ACCAGTCCACCGCCTCCAATCCTCCATCAGGGAGGTGATCGCCCGATGGATGTCGCGGGTCTCCTCGGAAAGCTCTTCGGTCGGCTCGTGATAGCCCTCGTGCCCCATGATGTCCCCTCCGTCCGTTCTCGGCGGCGTGCCGCCGGGGGGGCGGACGCCGCGGCCCCCGGCCGACCGGTCCGTCCCGGCGGGACGGGCCGGCAGGAGTATGCCGCACCACCGCGCTGCGCGAGGCGGCCGCGGCCCACCTCCGGCGACGGACACGCGGCCCAGACGCTCCCGGACCCGGGAGATGCCGGGGTTCACGGTTTCGGCCTGCCGACCCGTCCCACCCGGCGCTCACGTCGGGCCCGGCCCATCCCTGCCGGAGGCACCCATCCCGGCGAGGACTCCCGCAGCGGCTCAACCCGCCCGCACGGTCGCCGCGAGGATCGGGCGGAAGACCAGCGAATTCGAGACCAGGCAGCCGCGTTCCGCACGCTGGAGCGCCCGCTCCGCGCGGTCCACGGGAACCTCGGGGGGAACGACCAGCTCGGCGCGGAGCTCGATGGCGGTGAAGCGGGTAACCCGCTCTACCCGATCCAGGGTGCCGTCGGCGTCGCAGCGCAGCTCCCGCCACGGGATCGAGGAAGCCCGCGCCACGGCCCGGAAGGTGAGCACGAAGCAGTCGACGACAGCGGCCAGAAGGAGTGTCTCGGGGGACCAGAGGTCGCCAGGACCGCCGAACTCCGACGGCGGGGCACTGCGAAGCGGGGGCAGGCCCGGCGCTACGAGCGAGACCTCGCCGTCCGAGTCGGCCGAGGCGGTCACGTGGTAGCGGTGGGGAAGGGGTTGCACGGAGGCCTCCGCAACGCCGGCGATCGCTCGCCTCACGTCGTGCGGCCCCATCGGATCGCAGCCGGCCACGTCATGGGCCGGGGGAGGGGCCGCGGAGCGGGTGGGACGGGGCCGCCGGCGGATCGGCCTCGCCCGCAGGGCGATAACCAAGACCGCCACCATACCACCCGGCCACCCTCTTCGGCATGGGAGCTCGCCAGGCCTCCGCCGCGACGTGCCCTCGCACCGAGAGGCGGCGGAGTTGGCAGGTGGCCGGGGTCCCTTCCCGCGCCGCCGATCCTCCGGTCCCGGGGAGGACGGCAGGGCGCGCGGACTCCCGACCCCGATCGGCAGCGGGACGGGCGTCCCTTCCGAACGGCACTCAAGGAGCGAGGGATTCGAACACCTGCACCCGGTCGTTCCCGAAATCCACCACGTGAATCCGGCCGTCCGGCCCGACGGCGAGATCGGTTGGACGATCGAAGCGTCCGGGGCCGGAACCCGGGCCGCCCAGGATGGCGCGCAGCCGGCCCTCCGCATCGAAGACCTGTACCCGGTGGTTGTGGAAATCCGCCACGTACAGGTACCGGTGCACGTCGGTGCAGACGCCGGTGGGCACGCGAAACCAGCCGGCACCGCTTCCCGGCACGCCGAGGCCGAGCACCCCGCCGAGACGTCCGACCGGCATGCCTTCGGGGGAGAAGAACTGGATCCGGTGGTTGTAGGCGTCGGCGACCACCAGCCGCTCGCCGGCCCCGTCGACGTCGGTGGGGTAGTGGAGCCGTCCGGGCCACACCCGTCCGGGCCTGCCCACGACCCGGACGTCCTCGCCCGACGGCGCGAAACGGAGGACGCGGTGGCCGTAGAAGTCCGCCACGTAGACCGCGCCGGAGGGAGCGGCGAACACGCCGGCGGCCCCATCGACGCGGCCCGCCTCCGACCCCTCGCCCGAGAGCACCCGCTCGACCGAGCCGTCCTCGCGGAGGACCTGCACCCGATCGCCGCCGAAATCCGCCACGTAGATGCGGCCCTCCGCGTCGATGTCCACGTCCATGGGGCGGCGAAACTGGCCCGGTCCTTCCCCCTCCGTACCGATCGACCTCACCGGGACACCGCCCCGAAAGGCCACGAGCCGATGGTGACCGGTATCGGCGACCCAGACCGTGCCGTCGGGGGCGATCGCGAGGCCCATGGGCGCGGACAGGGTGAACTCACCCTCTCCGCGCCAGATCGCGACCAGCTCGGCCTCGCGAAGTGGACGGTCACCACACGCGATCAGCAGCAGCGGCAGAAGCCAGCGAGACGCGCCAATCACCCCGGCGTCGCTCCGAATGGGACCCGGAGAAGCGCAAGCGCCAACACGGCCGCAACCACCGCGATGATCCGCGCAACCGGCCGGCCGGGGCGGGCGACCAGCGCCCGGTGGAGGGTGCGGAGGAGCAGGGCCACGCTGAGCGGCGCGAGGGCCGGGGCGGCGCGATCCACGACCAGCCCCAGTCCCGCCGCCGCCAGCCCTCCCGCCGAGAGCGCAGCCGGCGCGATGCCGCACCAGGGCAGCGCGGCGGCCACGGCGCCGGGAGCGGCGGGAACCGCTCCCCTCAAAGGCCCGCCCCGTCGTCCCCTGCGGGCCGCAGCGAGAGGACGTGCAGCTCGGGGGGATTCCCGTCGAAGCGCTCGACCCAGCCCCCCGCCGACACCCGTCGGCCGGGCTCGGTCGGCGCCGGCGCGTCCTCGCCGGACAGGCGCAGCCGGAACCTGGCCGGCGGGTCGGAACACTCGAGGATCAGCCCCTCCGAGTCGTCCAGGCGGAGGGTTCCCACGGCGTCCCGGATCCGGATGCGACGGAGCGTGAACCCCGCCTTGTCCACCGCCGCCGCCAGGGTGGCTACGTCGAGCCGCTGGCCCTCGCGGAGCACCAGCCTCACTTCGCCGGCGTCCATGCGGATGTCGATCGCACCCACCGCCGGAACCTCCAGGAGCTTCTTTTCGATCCCGAAGGCACAGAAGGGGCAGGCCAGCCCGTCCACCCGCAGGACCACTTCCGCCGCCCCGGCGGGCTCCCAGCCGGCGAACCCCAGGGCCAGAAGCCCCCAGATCGCCTGTCTGCCGGCCCGACTCGCGAGTCTCCGCAGCATGCAACCCCTCCCCTAGAAGTGGTACTCGAGCGCGAGGATCGCCCGGCGCCCCGGACGCTTCCCGTCTCCGTGGAGGGAGACCGCCACCGGCACCTGGACCCCGCCCTTCACCATCCAATTGCGATACGAAAGGAGCGCGGTGGGCCCCGCGAAGACGGCGAGCCCCCCCGTGTCCGGAAGCTTCCGTCCGCCACGGCGGTCCCGCCCGGCGCGCTCGGCGTTCACCTCGAGGAGCACCACGAGATCCGGATCCAGGTACCCGGTGAGCCAGGGGCGGACGCCCCCGGCCACCTCGACGAGCACCCGATCGCCCCGG
>JALSIO010000350.1 GCA_026989995.1 Myxococcales bacterium | reverse complement strand
TGCAGTGGGCTGTGGGAGGGGCCGGGCCCTCCTGCGGACGGGGCGGGGGCCGCATCGAGGAGAAGGTGTTCCGCGGCGAGGTCGACTGGGCAGGGGAGGAGGCGCGGTATTTCCTCGCCGTCGCCATTCCGGACAACCCCCGTGAGGCGAGCGCGCGCTTCGTCCCGGGACCGACGGAGAAGTCGGGCGTGGCCGTGCTGGCGTATCCGCCGACCGCGCTTCCCCCGGGCCAGACGCTCAGCCGGCAGTTCGAGGCCTACTTCGGGCCCAAGGACCCGCGCGTGATGCCGCAGACGGGGGCGCGCCTCGACCTCGCCATCAACGAGGGGTGGGCCTGGGTGGCTCCGCTTACCCGCTTCTTCTCCTGGCTGCTGCACGCCTGCCACAGCATCGTTCCGAACTACGGCGTCGCGATCATCCTGCTCACGATCCTGGTACGCGTCGTCACGGCACCGCTCATGACGCGGCAGATGCGGTCGATGAAGCGCATGCAGGAGATGCAGCCGCGTCTCCAGGAGATCCAGGAAAAGTACAAGGACGACCGGCAGAGGCAGCAGGAGGAGATGATGAAGCTGTGGCGGGAGACGGGCTTCAACCCCGTCGCCGGCTGCCTTCCGATGCTGCTCCAGTTTCCGGTGTTCATCGGGCTCTACTATGCGCTCCAGAGCTCGATCGACCTGCGGCAGGCGCCGTTCATCCTCTGGATCGACGATCTCTCGCGCCCGGAGACGCTCTTCGTGATCCCGGGTCTCGAGCTCCCCGTTCGGGTGCTTCCCCTCCTGATGGGGGGCAGCATGATCCTGCAGCAGAAGCTCTCACCCACCACCGTCGACCCGGCGCAGGCGCGGATGATGATGACGGTGATGCCGGTGATGTTCACCCTGCTCTTCTACCAGTTCCCCTCCGGGCTGGTGCTCTATTGGCTCCTGAGCAACCTGGCCGCGGTTGCCCACCAGCTCATCGTGAACCGCGGCATGCAGCCGGCCAACCCGCGACCTGCGAAGCCGGCGGAGAGGAAGCGCCATGTGGGACGCAAGGACTGAACCCATGGAGTTCGTGGGCGCGACGCGTGCCGAGGCCATCGCCAAGGCCACGGCCTTCTTCCAGCTTCCGGAGGAGGATCTGGAGATCCGCGAGTTCGGCCCCGGACAGGTCTACAACCTCGGCGCCCGGGTGCTGGTGGTGGCGAGGCCGCGCGTGGCCGTGGGCGGTCGCACCCCGGAGGCGGGTGCGACGCGCAGCCGGGAGTCCCGGCGGGGCCGGAGCCGGGGTGCGCGCGAGTCGAGGGCGCCGGAGCAGGAGGGGCGGAAGGACGAGGCCGCGCCCGCCGCGCCGAGCGTGCGGACGACCCGCGGGGAGATATCCCCCGTGGGGGACTTCGCTGCGGGTGTGATCGAGCGCATGGACATCGGAGATTTCGAAATTTCCGAGGAACGGGACGACGACGTCACCGTGATCACCGTGAGCGGTCCCGCCGGGCGGAAGCTGCTGGCCGGCGAGGGTCGCACGCTGGATGCGATCAAGCTGCTGGCGACGCAGGCAGCGCTTCGCATCGACGAAGAAAATGCACCGCGGGTGGTGATCGAGGTCGAGGGCCAGGAAGGAGTGCGCCAGAAGGTCCTCGAGGAACTGGCCGACCGGGCTGCCCGCCGCGCGCTCAAGTCGGGCCGCTCACTGGCTCTCGAGCCGATGAACGCCCGGGAGCGGCGGATCGTACACGTGGCGCTTCGCGACGTGGACGACGTCGCGACCATGAGCATCGGCTCCGGACGGTACCGCCAGGTGGTCGTGGTCCCGAAGGGTGCACCGGAATGGCACGAGGCCGTGGAGGCGGAGCGGAAGGCAGCCGAGCGGGCCCGCTCCGACTCCTAGACCGGACTCGCCCCAGCCCGGGTTGGCCCCCGGGCGAGTGCCCGTTCTCGGGACGGCTCGAGCGAAACCGCTGCCGCGCGCGGCCGGCACACCCGGCTGCCGCTCGACCGCGCCGGGTACCGCTCGCAGCGACCAAGCGTGTCGGTGCAGGGTAGCCAGATCAGCGTCCAGGCTCGCGGCGCGAGGGAGGGAGTGCGCGCGCGGAGGCGGTCCCGACGGTCCCGCACGTGCAGTCCCCGGTCTGCCCGGGCGAGGGCACCGCGGGGTGCGGCGGACCGGACCGCATCCGGGACGTGTAGCCCGAGTCGGTCGATCGCTGGGCGAAGAGAGACGGTGCGACGGGGTTCCTCCGCACGCCCCGTGCGCTCCGGGGCATCCGTATGAGTGGCTCCGGTTCGAGGGAGGTGACCCGCCCGGGGATGGGCACCGCGCTCGGCGGAGGCCAGCGTCCCTGATCGAGCCTGCCCGGTCGGGGGACGCCGGCTCGCGCCCCGGGCCTCGGGCAGGCCGCCCGCTCGCTGCCCGTCCTTGGTGGCCGTCCCGTGAGTGCCGCTCGCCCGTGCGGAGATCGCAGGGAGGTCCAGGCGGTGAGGGGCCCGGGTCCGGGTGCGCGCGGAGGTGCCCGCCGGCCTCGTTCCACGTGGAACGACCCAGCCGGATGTCCTGTGTTCGACGTGGAAGGCGACCGGGTGGAAGCCGGAGTCGGCGGACACCTCGGTGGCTCGGACAGCCGCGCCGTCAGGCCAGCACGGACGGTACGCTTGGTGCGGACCACCGTCCGCTGGGGTCGAGCTTGCCGCAGAGTCCGATCGAAGCACAGCTGGCACGGGCCGCGGAGCTGGGCGGGGCTCCCGACCCTTCCGCCTCCGCCGCCGGACTCGCGGCACTCGCGAGGCTCATCCATGCCTGGAACCAGCGCCTCAACCTCACGGGACACGGAAGTCTGGAGGCCATCGTGTACCGGCTGGTTGCGCCGGCCGCCGCACTCGCGGGAGTTCTGCCCCAGACGGCCGGCCCCATCGCGGATCTGGGCTCGGGGGCAGGGATTCCGGGGCTTCCACTCGCCCTGGTCCGGCCCACGGCGCAGGTGACGCTGGTCGATTCGAGGGAACGGCGGCACTTCTTCCAGCGCGAGGCCATCCGCCTCCTGGGGCTGGCCGACCGCGTGGAGGGACGTCGACAGCGTGTCGAGACCGCGCCGCCACGGCCCTTCCAGTTGGTCGTCTCGCAGGCCATGGCTGCCCCGGAGCAGGCGCTCGCATGGATGCGTCCCTGGGCGGCTCCCGGCGGCTTTCTGGCACTGCCCGTCAAGAACCCGGGCGACGCGCCCCGCGCGCCGGAAGGGCTGCGCCACGTGGAACGGATCGCCTACCGGCTTCCCGGCGACGCGACCGAACGCTGGG
>JALSIO010000349.1 GCA_026989995.1 Myxococcales bacterium | reverse complement strand
CGTGTTCGGTGGCCTCGAGGTCCCGGGAGAGGTGTCCCCGGGCGAAGGCGAGGTCGATCTCCGCCAGGACCCGGAGCCCCGCGCGCACGGGCTCGACCTCGCGGGTGGCGAGGGTCGACAGTTCGCGAACCAGCCGCGCCGCCTCGCGCTCCGCGTCGAGCTCGGCGGCCTTGAGGGCGTTGTTGAGCTCCACCAGTCCCTCGGGCTCCACGAAGACGGTCTGGCCCGAGGACGAGGCGGCGTGGACGATGCCGGGAACGCGGCCCCGGGCCTCGCTGCGCACCGGGAGCACGTACCGGTCCCCGCGAACCGTGAAGAAGCGGTCCTGGAGGGCGTCGGCCAGGCGGGAATCCCGGAGGAGGCGCGCCAGTCGTGCCTCGATCCCGCCGGCGAGTCGCCGGGCCTCGCGCCGCGCCCGCGCGAGCACGGGGGACGCCTCCGGGCGGACCTCGCCCTCCGGGTCGAGCACCTCGTGGATGCGGGAGACGAGGGCGTCGAGCTTCGGCAGGGCGGCGGCCCGCGCGGCGAGCCGGGGAGCCCGCTCCGCGCGGCGTGCGAGGAAGCGCGCGGTCTCGGCCATGGCGCGTATCGCCGAGGCGAGCGCGAGGAGCTCCCCGGGCGGGAGCACACCGCCACGGGCGAGCCGGCCGAGGGGGCCGTCGAGCTCCTCCACTCCGCCGAGGGGGGGCAGCTCCCCCGCGTCGAGCAGGGATCGTGCCTCCCCGGTCTCGGCGAGCAGGGTCCGCAGCTCCTGCTCGTCCCGCGCGAAGAGCGTGGCGCCGGGCACGGCGCCGCTTCGTCGGCCCTCCTGCGCATCGGCTGCCTCTCCGCTGCCCGCGGAAGGTCCGCAGCGGGCGCGGCCGAGGGGGGTGCGGGCGTGGGCCCGTAACCGTTCGGCCAGAAGCGGCCACTCGACAGAGGCGAGCGTGCGGTTCGAGACCCGGAAGGGCATCCGGGGCGATTCTAGCCGGCGGCCTTCGGCCGGCGCGCTTCGGGCACGGTCCCCGGGTCTCCGGAGGGGGTCTTCTGCGACGACCGGAAGCCAGCGACGACGTCCGCGGCCCGGCCCGGCCCCGGGCGGCCGAGATCGGCAGGGACGCTTCGGGCACGGCGCTGCCCGGCTCGCGGACAGACGCGCCGGCCACCGAGGCCGCCCTCGAGACGACCCGCGATCTCGACCGCTGGGATACGGCGCGGATCCTCGCCGCCATCCACGCCGAGGACCGGCGCGCCGCGGAGGCGGTGGGCCGCGTGCTCCCCTCGGTGGGGGCCGCGGTCGAGGTGCTCGTGGGGGTGCTCCGCGCCGGTGGGCGCCTCTTCTACGTCGGCGCAGGCACCAGCGGTCGCATGGGCCTGCTCGACGCCGCCGAGCTCCCTCCCACCTTCGGAATCGACCCGGAGCGCGTGCAGGGGGTGCTCGCCGGCGGCGTGGCGGCCCTCGAGCGAGCGGTGGAGGGGGCCGAGGACCGGGGCGGGGACGCCGCGGCGGAACTCCGGCGGAGGGGCCTCGGCGCGGGCGATGCCGTGCTCGCGATCTCCGCGAGCGGCCGCACGCCCTTTGCGGTCTCCGGGCTCCGCGAGGCACGGCGGGCGGGCGCGGCGGCGCTCGCGCTCACCTGCGATCCCCGCTCTCCGCTCGCACGGGAGGCGGATCTCGCCATCTCGGTGGAGGTGGGGCCCGAGGTGATCGCGGGCTCCACCCGGATGAAGGGCGGTCTCGCCCAGAAGATGGTGCTCCACCTCCTCTCCACGGCCACCATGGTCCGCCTCGGACGGGTCCACGGGAACCGGATGGCCCACCTCCGGCCGGTGTCGGCGAAGCTCCGGCGACGCGCCCGGGAGATCGTCGCGCTCGCGGGCGGCATCCCCGGGGAGGAGGCGGCCCGCCTGCTCGCCGATCACGGCGGCGACGTGCCCCGCGTCCTCGCCCTGCTCCGGGACCGGGCGGAGCGCGGCGCCGGATAGCCCGTGCAGCCGATGGGTCCGAAAAGGGGCTCCGCGTCCCGGTGGTGGCCGCACCCGGCGCTCAGCACCCGGCGACGAGCCCGCGAAGACGTCGGCCGACCTCGGCGACCAGCGCCCGGCCGCGCGGGGCGGTTTCGGGGAGGAGCTCCGCGAGGGTGACGAGGGCGTCGGCGTCGAAGTGCCGATCGGCGCGGGCCACCTGGTAGAAGCGGTTCACGGCGCCGGTGGCCTCGCTCCGGTCCACGTCGACCAGGAGGAGCGCGTGGGCCAGGATCGCCCCGCGTCCGGGGATCGCGGGGCCGGGCCCGGCGCGCCACCGCTGCGCCGTGCCGGCGAGCTTGCGGCCGCCCACCACGAGGTTGAAGCGCCCGTCGCAGAACGAACCGGGTACCTCGCCGACATCGGCGGGAAGGCCGAACCCCTCCACGAGCCGGATCAGCGGCTCGAGCAGGAGTGCGTAGGTGGACTCGAGGGTGGTGGGTGCGCCTTCGGGCGGTCGGAAGGCGAGGCTCAGGTGCACGATCCCCGGGGCGTGGGGCACGGCCGACCCTCCGGACTCGCGCACCTCCACCGGCCAGCCCTCGGCGGCGAGAACGCGCCGGGCGTCGGCGAACCCCGGCAGCCGGGCGTCCGCCCGGGAGGCCACCACGGCCCGGGGGGCCTCCCAGACCCGCGCTGCGGCGGCGAGGGTGCCGCCTTCCACGGCGTCGAGCAGGTCGCCCTCTCCAGCGACGCCGGGCCGCAGGGTCACGGGGGCTCCCTCCGGTCCGCCTCCGAGCACCGAAAACGCCGGCAGCGCCGCGCGCAGACGGGCGCCCCCGGCCGGGCCGGGCGGAGCCTTCCGGCTCACGGCGCGCCGCTCCGGCCGGCCTCGGGAGCGAGCAGCGCGGCCAGCGCGTCCTCGTGGCGGCGCGCGTCCTCGCGTCCGAGGGCCAGGAGCTCTCCGGTGTAGGCCCGGTCGAAGTACAGGTAGCTCAGCAGGTCCGCCTCCCCACCCGGGGCCCGTCCGCGTACCAGGCGCGCGAGCAGGCGGGGCAGCAGGTGGATGTCGCCGCGGCGCATCTGGGCCTCGGAGCACTCGGCCGCGAGCTGGCCGAGGTCGCGGCTGGGGCGGATCACGGTGGCCTCGACCCGGCGGTAGTCGGTTCCGCGGAGGGCCCGCACGGCCTCGTTGATCCGGGGCAGGAAGGTGGGTCCGAAGGCTTCCTCGCCGCGGTCGAGCAGTGCGTTGATCACCTCCATCCGCTGGAGCTCGTACTCGAGCTGGTCGAGGAGGAGGGCGTCGAGCACCTTTCCGAGCAGGAAGCCGGGCTGGG
>JALSIO010000348.1 GCA_026989995.1 Myxococcales bacterium | reverse complement strand
CAACGTCGACGCCGGGAGCGACGACGACAGCTCGCTTCCGGGCATCCAGGAGTACGGCGACGCCTGCGATGCCGACCTCGACAACGACGGCATCGTCGGCACCACGGACTTCTTCGCGCGCTTCCGTGGGTGTCTCGGAGCCGACTTGTCCGTCAACCCCGCCTGTGCGGCCGCGGATTTCGACGGGGACGGCACCGTGGGAGCGGCGGATTTCTTCTCGGGGCTGCGACCGGCGCTCGGGACCACGCCCGGGCCGGGCGTGACGCGGTGAGGGTCGGATCCGCGACACGGGGTTTTGCTTTACACGTTTTCGGGCAGTGGTTCATACTGGTCCCATGCTGAGCGGAACCGAGATCCTGCTGCTGAGTGACGAGCCCCGGAGTGGCGCCGAGCTGGTGCGCCTGCTCCGCTCTTTGGAAGGGGAGGTGGCTGCCACCGAGGACGGCTCCGAAGCACTCCGGATGGCGAGGGAGGGCGATCCCGACATCCTGCTGCTCGACTTCGCGAAGCTCGCCAATGGCGCCGCCCGGACGGTGGCGGATCTGCGGGAGGCGCTTCCCGAGCTTCCCCTGGTGGTGCTCGCGCCGGAGGGCGCGCCGCGGCTCATCGTCGAGGCCATGCAGGCCGGAGCCAGCGACTTCCTCGAGAAGCCCGTCGAGGCCGAGGATCTCGGGGGCGCCATCCTCCGTGCGCTGCCGGCCGGCTTCGGTCCGGCGGAGCGGCGGCTCGCCACGAGCCCGGCGATGCGGGCGATCTGGAAGGTCGTCGATCGGGTCGCCGACACCGACGTGACGGTGCTGCTGCGGGGGGAGACCGGGGTCGGGAAGAACGTGCTCGCCCGGACGCTCCACCGCCTGTCGCCCCGGCGGAGCGCCGCCTACCTCACGGTGCATTGCGCCGCCCTTCCGGCGCCGCTCCTCGAAAGCGAGCTTTTCGGCTACGAGAAGGGGGCCTTCACCGGAGCCTGGACCCGGAAGCCCGGGAAGTTCGAGGTGGCGCGGGGCGGCACCGTGCTGCTCGACGAGATCGGCGAGATGTCCCCGCCGCTGCAGGCCAAGCTCCTCCAGGTCCTGCAGGACAAGCGCTACACGCCCATCGGCGGCAATCGCGAGGTCGAGGTGGACGTCCGGATCTTGTGCGCCACCAACCGGAACCTCGAGGAGATGATCGCCCGGGGCGAGTTCCGCGAGGACCTCTTCTACCGGATCAACGTGGTGGAGCTCGAGATCCCTCCGCTGCGGGAGCGGCGGGAGGAGATTCCGGGGCTGCTCCAGGCCTTCTTGGAGAAGCACGCCCAGGCCCGGGGGCGGCCCTGCCCGCGGGTGGCGGGCGATGTCCTCCGCCTGCTCCAGCGGCATGCCTTCCCGGGAAACGTACGCGAGCTCGAGAACATCGCGCAGCGCATGGTGGTCCTCGGGAGCGGACGGCAGGTGGTCCGCGAGATGCTCGGTGCCGAGCAGACCGACGAGCTGATCGCGCGGCGCCTCGAAGAAGAGGTCTCGGAGCTCGAGCGCACGGCGGGCACGGTCCCGCTCGCCGAGGTGCGGCGTCGGGCGGCGCGCTCGGTGGAGGCGATCGTCCTCGAGCGGGTGCTCTGCCTCACCGAGTGGAACCGCAAGAAGGCCGCCCGGGTTCTCGGCGTGAGCTACTCCACCCTTCTGCAGAAGATCCGCGAGTGCGGGGTGGAGAGCCCGGACCCGGTTCGAGGGCCCTGAGACGCGGGCCCGCGCCGCGAGGGCGAGGGGAGGAGCCGCCCCCCGACCGGCTGGGGGGGGGCGTCCCGCGCGGGGCCGTGATGGCGCCCGGGCCTCCACCGGCGCGGGGGCATCGGCCGGGGCGCCCGAGCCGTCGCCGGGACCCAGGGGTCGGGTCGGGCCGGGTGGTGGCCCGCCCGCGATGGGCGATGCTCCCGATCGGGAGGCGCCCTTGCTCGAAGTCCTCGGCCCCGACCTCCACACCGCAACCCGTCCGCTCCGCGCAGGCCCCCTCGAGATCGGGGCCCGGATGGTGGTCGCCAGGCTCCCCTCGGGTGGGCTCCTCGTCCACAGCCCCGTGGCGCTCGATGCGGGCCTCCGGCGGGAGGTCGAACGCCTCGGGCCCGTGGCGCACCTGGTGGCCCCGAACCGGTTCCACCACCTCTTCCTCGCCGGCTGGAAGGAGGCCTTTCCGGAGGCCCGGCTTCACGGCGCGCCCGGCCTCGCGACGAAGCGGAAGGACCTCCCCTTCGATGCGGTGCTCGAAGACGGTCGGCCGGACCCGGACTGGGGTGGCGTCTTCGACCTCATCCACGTGCGCGGGATCCCGGTCGCCGAAGAGGTGGTCCTCCGCCACCGGCCGTCGCGGACGCTCCTGCTGACGGATCTCGCCTTCCACATCACCCGGCCGGTGAACCTGCCCACCCGCCTCTACCTGGCCATCGGCCGCTGCCACGGCCGCCTCCGCGCCACGGCCCTCCTGCGCGCCGCCGTGCGTGACCGCAGGGCCCTTCGGGAGTCCCTCGACCGACTCCTCGCCCTCGACTTCGGCACCATCACCGTGGCCCACGGAGAGGTGGCCCGCGGTGGCCCCGAGCGGCTTCGGGAGGCCTTCGACTGGCTCCGGTAGGCGGGGGACAGCGCGGCACCCGCCGCGGCCGCCGCCCACCGCCACGGCGGCCCGCGCCGCCCGGGCGGTGTCGCCTTCGCCGCGCGGGGGCCGGCTGCGGCGACGAGGCCTTCGAGCCGGGCGATGCGGTTCCGCCGGGCGGCCACCTCCTCACCGTCGAATCTCCGCCGCGCCCGGGGGAGCCTTCGGCCGACTGCGGCTCACTTCCTCGGCCCACGGCCGCGAGGTAGGCGAGAATCGCGCTGATCCCGGATGACGACCGCTCGAGATCGGGCATGGCGGTATCCGGCTTCAGGTCCCCCGGGCTGCGGAGCCACGACGAAGCGACGCCCGGGCCGGGTCGTCTCCGGGTATGCTGGCTGCGGCCGAAAGGGCCCGGGGAGGGATGGGTGGAGCTTCGGGGCCGCGTGGCCGCCATCACGGGCGGCGCAAGCGGGATCGGGCGGGCCACGGTGCGAGTCTTCGGGGAGCTCGGGGCCCGGGTGTTCGCGGGGGATCTCGACACCGCCGGGGCCCGTGCCGCCTGCGAGGAGCTCGGGGGGGCCTGCGTGGGCAGCCACCTCGACGTGACCGATCCCGCCTCGGTGGAGGCCTTCGCGCGAGGCGTACTCGACTCCGCCGGTCGGATCGATGTGGTGGTGAACGCCGCGGGCTGGGACCGGCTCGAGCCCTTCCTCGAGAAC
>JALSIO010000347.1 GCA_026989995.1 Myxococcales bacterium | reverse complement strand
GCGCCCCGCGTCTTCGAACCGACGAAGGGGTGAGCGGGTGCGGACCTCGGCGCACGGCGCTCCGTCCGATCAAGCGCCTGGCCGCGGCCGCGGGCGGGGAGCCCGTGACGCTGGCCGCGGACGGCCGGACGCTGGCCGTCTCGAACCGGCGGGGGGACCGTCTCGTGACCCGGCTGGTGGACGGCACCTTCCCGGCCTGGGAGCGGCTGATCCCGCAGGACCGCACGGATGTCGCGCGGGTGGGGCGCGCGGATCTTCTGGAGGCGGTCGGGCGCGTCGCGGTGCTCGTCGAGAACGGGCCCGTGCGGCTGACGTTCGGGGCAAAGACGCTGGAGCTGGGCGCGGACGGGAGCGCCGGCTCGGCCGGCGAGCGGGTGCCGGCGTCGTTCGACGGCGGACCGCGGGTGCTCGCCTTCAACCCGCGCGATCTCGCGGACATGCTCGGTGCGCTCGCGGGCGAACGGGTCGAGCTGCTGCCGGGCGAGCCCACCGCGCCGCTCTACGTGCGCGATCCGGAGGGCGATCCGACGCTGCGCTACCTGCTGATGCCGATGAGGGCGTGATCATTGAGCGATCTCAACCGCGTGCTGCTGGCCGGCCGGCTCGGGCGTGATCCGGAGCTGCGCACCCTCGCGTCGGGCGCCGACATCGCCCATCTGTCCGTGGCCACGGGTGAGCGCTGGACCGACCGGGCGTCGGGCGAGAAGCGCGAGCGCACCGAATGGCACCGGGTGGTGGTGTTCCGCGGGGGCGCGGTGCGGTTCGCCCGCGAGCACCTGCGCAGGGGCGATCTGGTGTTCGTCGAGGGCAGCCTGCGCACCCGCAGATGGACCGACCAGGACGGCCGCGAGCGCTTCACCACCGAGATCGTCGCGTCGGACGTGCGGCTGCTGGCGCGGCCCGGTGGCGGGGGGAGCGGCGGGAGCGCCCCGGACAACGGCACCGCCGCCCCAGTATTCGGGACGGCGGCCGACGTGGACCTGGACGACGAGATCCCATTCTGAGCCGGCGGTCGGATTGGCCGGTGGGAGCGCGTGTGGCGTAGCTCAATCGGTAGAGCGCCGGTCTCCAAAACCGGAGGTTGCGGGTTCGAGCCCCGCCGCCCGCGCCACAACGACGAAGGCCCGCCGTGGGGCGGGCCCGTTTCGCGGTGTGTCGTGGCTTCGGGTCACGCCACGTGTTCGTCGTTGGCGGAAAGGGCGTCGCGGAAAATCTCGAATTCGAAGGGCGCGAGCTCGGCGACCAGGAACGGGGTGCCGGCCGGCGTGTTGTCCTCGTGCCCGCGGCGCCGGCCCGTCCGCCATTCCATCCAGCGCTCGATGGCGGCCTCGATGGCCTCGTCGAGGTCGAGGCCGCGGAACAGGAAGCCGTTCACCTCGTCGGCGAAATGCCGGCCACGGCGGCTGTCGAGGAAGTCGCGCACCGCCTCGGGCGAGAAGGCGGTGACCTCGACCACTCGGCGCATCGCCTCGGCCCAGGCCTCGTCCGGGTCGGCGTGGTGGCGGACGGTGCCGTAGAAGCCCCAGCTGGGGTTGCGGGTCCGGAGGATCTCGGTTCTGGCGGTCATGGCGTGTCTCCTCACACCGTCTCGACCCGCTCTTCTTCCTCGGCCTCCCGGTAGAGCTCCTCGGCGGCTTCGCGCATCGACTGGCCCCAGTCGAGTCCCTCGGTGCCGTCGAGCGCCTCGCGGATCGCCGGGATCCAGTACTGTTCGGCCCTGAGCCCGGCCGTGGTGCCGCCGACCAGTTCCGCGGCCTCGTCCAGCAGGCGGGCCATCTCCGCGCGAATCTCCTCAAGGCGGGCGGCGATCTCGCGCTTGGTCATGGTGGCCATGGTCCCAACTCCCGGTTGGTGGTTCGTTCCGCGTCCAATCATTCATGCCACCGCTCGGAAGTCGAGCGGAAATCTCGGGTGCGGCGTGACTATCGCTGTGCATTTGATCCATTTAGAGCCTGCTCTGGAACGACGACGGGACCGGGTGGAACCGGCTCCGTGTGTTTTGTTCCGTGGCTGGGGTGATCGGGCCGGGCCCGTCGGGGCCCGGCCGTCCTTTCACGCCGCCTGCCGGGCGCCGGCCAGCGCCGCGGCCGCCTGCTTCGCGTTCCGGTAGACCGTCAGCGTGTAGATCCGCCGCTCCGGGAACCATTCGGAGAGCTGCGGGTGGGAGGCCGCGATGATCGCGGCCGGGCTGTTCCAGCGGAGAAGGCCGGCGGTGCGCAGCTCGTCCTCGAGCTCGTCCGGCAGCTCCTCGGCGATGACCTTCTCGCCGCCCGGAAGGTCGCCCGGCAGCGCGATCTCGTTCTCGCCGGCCCAGCGGGCGAGGCGGCGCGCCAGCTGGTCCACGTCGGCCGCGTCGATGAAGGTCAAGAGGTCGCGGTCCTCGGTGGTGAAGATGGCGAAGGCGGTCATGGGTCTTTCTCCCGGTTCGCCGGCGGGTCCGTTCCCGCCGCGCGTTCATGGGATGGCTCGACCGCACTCAGTCATCAAGTGGAATATCCCGGCCAAGCTGCTCTATCGGGTGGCATTCGAGATGTTTTCGGCAAGTCATGCCGAAGGTCTAGCGCCTTGCATGATTGCCGGACATCCGGCATGAGTGCGGGTCCTTACTCGCGGAAGACTTGTGCGGGGCGGCGCGGCGCGGCACCCCGCCAGCGCCAGGGCCGCCACCGGGTGGTCGGAGTGGTCGATGTGCAGGGACGAGATGTGAAATCGCCCGCACCACGGCGGGGCGACGCCCCGGATCTGCGCGCGGAAGCGCGGTTCGTCGGCCGCCTGTTCGGGGCGGTGATGCGTGGTGACGGGCGTTACCGCATCGCCGCGCTGACGGCACGCGAGCTCGCGGTGTGCGGCCTGCTGCCGCGGCTGGCGCGCGAGGGCGTGGTGGCACTGGTCGAGTGCCCCGGCATCGAGGCGCCGGCGCCCGGCGAGGCGGCATGGCGCGCCTTCGACGAATATCGGCGGGAGCTCGCGAGCCTGCTGCGCGCGGGCCGCTGCCCCTTCTGCGCCGGCAGCCTCGGGCGGATGCGGCACATGCCCGGCGCCCGTGCCCGCAGGACTCGCTGCGCCTGACCATCGTGCTGATTTTCCCCCGTGCCGCAGGTGAAGCTCCGCAAGTTGCTGGACGTGGCCGGTGCGGCCGAGCGCCGGCGGGCACGTCCGCCCGGCCTCGGGCTGCGTGACCGGCCGGAGGTCCCCCGACCATGGCTCCGGGGCCTGCCGCCCGTTGCCCGTTTCGATTGTTTCGATTATATCCGCAGGGGTACGGAGAGTGTGGTGCACATGCCGGTCGCCACGGA
>JALSIO010000346.1 GCA_026989995.1 Myxococcales bacterium | reverse complement strand
TTTGATCCCGGACAGCCCGGCACGGCGGCCCTCTCCGCCGTGTGCCAGGCCCGAGCTGCTCCACCTCCGACCCCGCCTTCCACGGATCGGGCCACCTCCCGGCGCGAACCGGGCTCCACCCTGCGCCCCAGCCCGGTGGGCCGGCTCTCGGCTCGCCGCCGCGGCCTACGCCTCTCCCTCTCGGGGGCTCCGGGCCCTCGGGGCGCCGGATGCCTTCCGGTAGTGATCGCGCACCTTGCCGAAATCCCAGGTGCGCACGCGCTCGAAGGGGATCTTGAGCATCACGCGATCGCCGCGCTCCAGCCTTCGGTGGCGACTGTCGCGGAAGTAGCTCGGCATCTCCTCGAGGCCGCTGCCGATGCGCTCGGCCTTGCGATCCGCCGCCGCCTGCACCCGCGCCCGCTCCTCCGGATCCGTCACCGGCACCGCGCGCCCCTCCACCATCACGCCCCGCAGCTCGAAGTACGACTCCCCGGTCTCCACCAGGCAGCACACTCTGTTGTCGCGCTGGATGTTGCGGTACTTGAAACTGCTCGACTGGATGTTGATGTAGATCGCGTCATCGAGATATGTGAACCAGAGCGCGTGCATCACCGGCGACCCGCTCTTGCGCGTCGTGGCCAGGATCACGGTGCGCTCCGTCTCGAGGAGCTCGCGCATCTCCTCCGGCGTCAGCGAAGTCTCCATGGGGGACCTCCGGACGGCCGCCGGACCCATCGGTCCTCCTGCGGCGTGGGCTCCCTGCCACCCGGCCCCGTTCGCGACTCCCGGGACCACCGATCCCGTCGGATCGTAGACCAGCCCGACGCGTCCCGTGCACCCATCCCCGTCGTCGGCCTTTGGGGGCGACGGAGATCGGCCTCCAGCCCCGACCGCATCCACGGCCCGGGGAACCCGGCCGGCGTCACCTCGGCCCTCCGGCGCCGCGACTCGCAGGCCGCCGTCGCGGCCTCGTCGACTGCGGTGGCCGGATCGCCACCGGCTGCCCGTGCCCCGTACGGAGCGAGATCGAATCGCCTTTCGCGACATCCATCCCGCCTCGCGCCGGCATCGCGCCAGCGCCTCGGGCGTCCAGGTTCCCGAACGGCTGGAGGGTGCCGCGTAGAACTCGAGCCGGGTGGCGGACGAGTTGGTCGCCACCACGAGGTCGCCCCGTGGGCGGCCGGGCCCTGCCGACCCGGTCGCCGGCCCCGCTCCGGGCCCGCCTTTCTAGAAGGGCGATGCCAGGGTCGGGCTGCAGATGGCGCCCAGGCAGAGGCGCGTGCCCGCGGTGCCGGCCTCGGCGTCGAAGCTCAGCACGGGCCTCGAGCAGGATCCGGTCTGGACCTCCCCGGCGAACTGGAACCGGGTGTCGTTCGGACGAAAGTCCATCGACACGCAGCCGAAGTCCAGGCTCGCGACGTTCCCGATGACGCCACACCAGGCCGTGGGCGCCGGGCAGCCGGTGGGGATCCCGAAGCTGCCGGTGATGCCCGCCCCGAAGCTGCCGCTCGAGCTGGCCGAGAGGTCGAGGTCGATGGCTCCGATGCTCGCGTTCGCGCCGAGGACGACGGGCGAGCCCGCGTCCGCCCGCGAGAGGGTGACCGAGGCGCTGCTCCAGACCACGCCTCCGAGGTCGAGGGTGCGGGTGGCGGTCTCGGTGAAGCCCCCGGTGCTCTGGATGGTGAAGGGGGTGAGATCGAGGCCCGAGGCCAGGGACCCGGTCAGTCCGGTGACGCCGGTCACCACCAGGTCGACGGCGGTCCGGATGCCGACGCTGAAGCCTCCGGTGCGGACGTTCCAGTTGACGTCGGAGACATCGCCGGCCACCAGGCGGATGCTTCCGATGTCGAAGGTGCGCGGCGGAAGGTCGAGACCGATGGACCCGCTGGAGAAGATGTCGAAGTCGAAGTTGAAGAAGGCGTCGCCGAGCAGCCCCGCGTCCCAGTCGATGGCGCGCAGCGAGAAGCTGCCCGCGGGGGTCTGGGTGATCTCGAGGCGTCCGCCGGTGTCCGGGCCCAGCTCGAACCATCCCAGGTCGAAGAGGGAGTTGAAGGCGGAGGACGGGTTGACCACCTGGACGAAGCCGCCGTCACTTCCGCTCAGCGTGAACGGGATGGTGCTGGTGCCGAGCGGGTGCACCAGGCGGATCTCGGCGGGGCCGGAAAGGGAGTAGGCACCGGTGCGGCTGCGGGAGAAGCCGAAGGAGCCCCGCCTCATGCGCAGGATGCCGGGGCTGGAGCCGAAGAGCGCGGTGGTGAATCCGTTGTCGACCGTGGCCGAGAGGGAGCCGTCCGCGAAGCCCTGGAGGGTGAGCGAGACCCCCAGCGCGATCGGCTTCCCGAACAGCGACACCGCCGGCGCGCCGAGCCCCAGGGTGAGCGTTCCGTCCGTGGTGAAGGAGAGCGAGGCGGTGGACGCTCCGACCGACAGGAGGCTGCCGTTGGTCGGGTAGGCCAGACCGGCCGTGGAGACCGAGCCGGAGAGGCTGCTGGCGCTCACGGCGAGGCTTCCGTCGAAGGAGAATTTCCCGATGGGGCCCAGGGTCACCGGGCCCGACGGGGCGGCGCAGGAGAAGCCGCTCGGGCGGAGTCGGCAGGAGGGGAGGCTCACGGTCACCTCGTAGGCGCTGGCGTCGAAGAGCACCGCGGTCGGGCCCACCAGGTCGAGGCGGTTGCCACGGGCGGTGGCCTGGTAGACGATCGAGCCGCCGTCGAAGCGCAGCAGCCCCGGGAGGCCGAAACCGGTCGCCGGGGTCGGACCCTGCAGGCTCACGGTCCCGTCCAGGCCGAGGGAGAGGCCGGTGGCCGAAGCGTCCACGGGGACGGTCAGCTCGAGCGGGCTGTCGGGCAGGAGCACCAGCTCGACGGGGTGGGCGAAGGAGGGCTGGTCGAGGCTCACCCCGCCGAGGCCGTTGCCCGAGACGGTCGTGAACAGCAGGGGGTCGCTGACGCCCCCGGCGTAGCGCACCCGGACCAGCTCCTGACCGCCGAGGCCCAGGCTGAAGGGGCCGGAGGTCACGCGGGCGCTCCAGGGGCCGTCGGTTGAGAAGGTGAAGGGGCCGCCGGTGGGGCTCCGCAGCCCGAACACGCCCTGGATGCCCAGAGCCGAGAGGTCGAGACGCGCCGGACCCATCTGGAGGTCGGTGTCGCCCCCGCCCGTCACGTCCAGCGAGACCGGAACCACGGATCCCGTGCTCGGCCGGATGGCGACGCCGCTTGCGAGGTCGAGGGAGGCAAAGCCACCGGTGGCTCGCGCGCTCACCACGCCTGCGGCCGTGCGCTTCACCTCCACAGCGGCCGAGCCGAAGGGGACGCCCCC
>JALSIO010000345.1 GCA_026989995.1 Myxococcales bacterium | reverse complement strand
GGCGCGGCCGAGTCCGGCCGACTCGTCCTCGAAGCCGATGCGGCGGTGGTGGCGCTCCCCCTCGGCGTACTCCAGGCCGGGAACATCACCTTCGACCCGCCCCTCCCCCCGGACAAGCGCTCGGCGCTCGGTGCCCTCCGCATGGGCATCGCCAACAAGATCGCCCTGGCCTTCCCGCGGGCCACCTGGGGCCGCGAACCGCGCTACCTGGGCTACCTCTCGTCACGGTCGGGAGAGTTCCCGAGCTTCCCGAACCTCGCCGCCCACGCCGGGGCGCCGATCCTCGTGGCCTACGTCGCCGGGCGCGCCGCCCGGGAGCTCGAGTCGGCCCCGATCGAGCGGGCGGCCGAGGCTGCGCTCGGCGTGCTGCGTCGGATCCTCGGCCCGGGCCTCCCCGAGCCCACCGGGGTGGTCCGCACCCGGTGGGGCCTCGACCACTTCTGCCGGGGGGCCTACTCCTTCCTCCCGGTGGGAGCGACCCCGGCGTGGTACGACGTCCTCGCCGAGCCCGGGCGCGCGCCGCCTCCGGCGAGGTCCGAAGCGCGTGCCCGGCGCGTGCCCCTCAGGCCCCGCCGTCGCGACCGAGCGCCACGGGCACCGCGACCCGGGCGCGCGCCCAGGCCGAGGGCACCAGC
Source organism: Myxococcales bacterium (assembly GCA_026989995.1). GTDB lineage: Bacteria > Myxococcota_A > UBA9160 > UBA9160 > JALSIO01 > JALSIO01. The sequence continues at coordinate 1,107 of JALSIO010000345.1, read as the reverse complement.
TCCGGCTCCCCGAGGAGCGCGAAGTCCGGGAAGCGGGCGAGCAGCTCCTCGAAGGCCACCCGCGCCTCGAGTCGCGCGAGATGGGCCCCGAGGCAGTAGTGGGTGCCGTGCCCGAAGGCCAGATGTCGCGCGCCCCGCCGCCCGAGGTCGAAGCGATCCGGATCGGGGAAGACCCGGTCGTCCCGATTCGCGGAGCCGAAGAGCAGCATGACCTCGCTCCCGGCGGGAACTTCGACCCCGTGCAGCGACACCGCGCGCGTGAGACGGCGGGGGAGCGCCTGCACCGGCGATTCCAATCGAAGGATCTCCTCCACCGCGGCCGGAATCAGGGAGGGCCGCCGCGCCAGCTCGTGCCGGAGCTCGCGGTCCCGGGCCAGCAGGACCGCTCCGTTTCCGATCAGGTTCATGGTGGTGTCGTTGCCGGCCACCACGAGCTGGAAGCAGAACCCCAACAGCTCCTCGTCCCGGAGTCGCCACCCGTCCTCCTCCGCCTCGAGGAGCTCGCTCATGGTGTCCGCCGCGCGGCGCGCCCGCCGCTCGGCGAGGAGCTTGGCGAACTCCCCGTAGATCCCCGCGAAGGGCGTGGTGTCCACCTCCCCGTGCGGGTCGGCGCCGACCATGGCCTCGGTCCACTCGAGGAAGGTCGGGCGCCGCTCCTCCGGAATGCCGATCAGCTCCGCCATGATCCGGCTCGGCAGCTCGGCCGCGAGCACACGCAGGAGGTCCACCTCCTGCCCGCTTCGCAGGGGGTCGAGAAGCCCGGCGGCCACGGCCCGGATGCGCCCCTCGAGCGCCGCCACCCGGCGCGGCGAGAAGGGACGCCGCCCCATGCGCCGCAGCACGTCGTGCTCGGGGGGGTCCATCTGCTGGATCATGGGCAGAAGGCCCTGGCTGATGCTCGTGCGCTCGGAGGAGAAGGTGGCCGGGTCGGAAGCGGCGGCGCGCACGTCCTCGTAGCGAGAGAGGAGGTGGCAGTTCCGCCCTGCGCAGAAATACACCGGGTGATGATCGCGAAGTACGCGGTAGACCTCGAAGGCACGGCCGCCGAAGCCCGGATCCGCAGGATCGTAGAGGCGATCACCCGCCACCGGCACCCCCCCGAACTCC
>JALSIO010000344.1 GCA_026989995.1 Myxococcales bacterium | reverse complement strand
CGGCGGCCTACCGCGCGTTCCGCACCAGAAAATCCACGAGCGGAGCGTAGATCCGGCTCTGCGAGTCGTCCTCCGCGGCCACCACGTCCACGTGCGCGAGGCCCTCGCTGATGTAGACCTCGAAGCCCCCCGCCACCTCGCCCAGGGTGGGGAAGGCCTCGCTCGGCGAGCTCTCGTCCACGATGCGCGGCGTTCCGTCGCAGCTCGGCGCGGCACAGACCCCAATGCTCCGCGCGAAGCCGAGGTAGGAGGCCGGCGTCGGCGTGAGGCCGTTGCTCCCCCCGAAGCAGATCACCGGAATGTCGATCTCGGCCGCCTGGGTGAGGTTCTCGATGTCCCTCCGGCCGCGGCCCACGGAAAGGGGCGTGGAGTCGAGCCCGAGCGACTGGTCGCAGTCCCGATGCTCGCTGCACGTCGCCCCCACGTCCCCGGCGACACAGACCCCGGCGGTGCACACCCCGGAGACACGGGTGGTTCCGAGCCCGCTCGAGGGGTAGTACCAGTCGGTGAAGTTGGTGCCGCCGCGGAAGAATCCGTCGTTCATGCGACTGAGCCGGAGGGTCTCCTTCTCGACCCCCCACTCGGAGAAGGCGTCTTCCAGGGAGGTGGGCTTGGGGCCGTTGTCCGGCAGCAGCGCCGCGGGCAGAGGGCCCTCGGTGATCTCCTGCCAGGTCAGGAGCCCCTCGACCACGGGGCCCGGTCCGCCCACCGAGGTTCGCACGAAGGAGGCCAGGGAGGAGGGGAATCCGTCGTCGTCCACGAAGCTGCCCGTCGCCCCGAAGGAGGTGACGGGCGGCAGGATCAGGCCGAGCCCGCCGAGCTCGGGCACCCGGGCGAGCACGTTGTTTCCGGGCGCACCCTGGTCGACCTGCAGCAACGTCTGCCCGCTGTCCGGGTCCACGGCTCCCTGGATCGCCACCATCTCACCCGAGGCGAGCAGCACCGGGTTCAGCAGACCGGGCACGATGGCATAGGCGGTGGTCGGAGGCGTGCACACCGGAGGCACCTGCCCGGCGCAGTCCACCGCCTCGGTCGCGATGCTGCAAGGGGTGATGCCGTCCACGCACCGGGGGGCGCCGTCGCGAACGGCGCCGAAAAGCCCCCCGTCGAACTTCGCCTCGATGCGATCGAGGGTGTCCTCGCTCGGCGGCGTGGAGGGCACCGATCCGCCCCCGCCCTCGAAGAGGACGAGCCCGCGCAGCTTCGCGTAGCCGGCGCGGGGCGGCCCGGCGCCGGCGAGGTCGAAGTCGGTGGCGGCGTAGCGCGCGGTAAAGCCCGTCCCCGCGGAATGGCCTCCGAGGAAGACGTTGCCGTTCCGGGCCACGGCCCGCGCCGCATCCACCACGGCGTCGAGGTCGCGGGAGATCACCAGGTTGGTCCACCCGGCCAGGAAGGCCGTGTCGGCCTGGGCGTCGTGGAAGACCGCCCGGCGCCCCGGGCCCGAGGCGAGGGCGGGGTGCAGCGGCAAGCCGAGCGCGTCCCCGAACAACCAATCGAGCGCGATCGTCGGATCCAGCGAGGCCTCGGCGATCTGGAGGCCCTCGAGGTCCTCGAGG
>JALSIO010000343.1 GCA_026989995.1 Myxococcales bacterium | reverse complement strand
GGGTTCGAAGATGGCATTGGCGAAGCGCGTCACGAGCAGATTCTGGATCGACTCCTTGCCGAGAAAGTGATCGATGCGGAAGATCCGCTCTTCGGAGAAGTATCGCCGGACGATCCGGTCGAGCGAGCGAGCCGAGTGGAGATCCCGGCCGAAGGGCTTCTCGAGCACGACCCGTCCCCTCTGATGGGCCCCGATCGCGACGAGGCCCTCGATGACCTCCCGGAACAGGGAGGGCGGGATCGCGAGGTAGCAGGTCGGGCGATCCCCGAGCACCCCGAGCTCGGCGAGCCTCCGGAATGTCTCCGGATCGCGGTAGTCGCCCTGCACGTAACGAACGCGCTCGAGCAGGCTCCCGAGCACCGACCCGTCCACCGGCGCCACGTGGGTCTCGACCGAAGTGCGGATCCGCCGGCGAAGCTCCTCGTCTCTCCACGCCGAGGAGGCCACGCCCACCACCGGAATGCCGCACAGGCGCCCCCGGGCCTCGAGGTGGTAGAGCGCGGGGTAGAGCCGCGTCCGTGCCAGGTTTCCCGTGGCGCCGAAGAGCACCAGCGATGTGGCGGAGGAGGCCGTCACCGCCTGCCGGGCTCCTCGTGCCCTCCAAAGGCGTGGCGCAGGGCCGAGAGCAGCCGATGCGCGAACTCCCCCTCACCCCGGCTCTCGAAGCGGTCGAAGAGCGCCGCCGCCGTGACGGGCATCGGGACCCCGAGGTCGAGAGATGCGCGCAGCGCCCAGCGGCCTTCCCCCGAATCCCCCACACGCCCCCGGTAGCCGGCGAGCCCGGGATCGGCGCGAAGCGCCGCGGCGGCGAGGTCGAGCAGCCAGGAGCGGATCACGCTGCCGCGCCGCCAGAGTTCGGCGATCCGGTCGAGGGGGAGATCGAAGCGATAGGGCGCGAGCTCACCGGGCGCGCCCCCCGCGGCGAGTCCCGCGCTTCCGCGCTCCAGAAGCGCGAAGCCCTCGGCGTAGGCCGCCATCAGCCCGTACTCGATGGCGTTGTGCACCATCTTCACGTAGTGCCCGGCGCCCGTGCCGCCACAGTGCAGCCAGCCCCGCTCCTCCGGCGCCGGCTCCCCGGTGCGCCCCGCGGTGCGGGCAGCCGCTGCCACGCCGGGTGCGAGCGCGTCGAGAGCCGGCTCGAGGCGTGCGACCGCTGCGGCCGGTCCTCCGACCATCAGGCAGTAGCCCGCCTCGCGGCCGAAGATCCCGCCGCTGGTTCCCACATCCACGAGCTCGACCCCCACCTCGGCGAGCCGCTCCCCGCGCTCGACCGTGTCGCGGAAGTGCGAGTTGCCCCCGTCCACCAGGAGGTCTCCGGGAGCGAGGTGCGGCAGGAGGTCTTCGAGGGCCTCGCCCACCGCTGTCGCGGGCACCATCAGCCAGACGATCCGGGGCGGGTGGAGGCGGCGGGCGAGATCCGCGGCGTCGGATGCCCCCTCGAGCCCTTCGGCGGTGAGCCCCGCCACGGCCGCGGGGTCGGCGTCCGCTCCGACCACTGCGTGACCGGCTCCCATGAGCCGCCGGGCGATGCCCGCGCCCATCCGTCCGAGGCCGAGCAGGCCGATCTTCACGTGACCCCTCCCGAGCCTCTGCCGGGGCCCGAGGTGCCCCGCCCGCGCGAAACGGATCCCTCGGGCGGCCAGTCGAGCGTGCCTTCGAGCTCGCGGGCGAGCTCGGGATCGAAATCGGGCATGGGAAGCTCCCCGCGCTCGCGCCAGCTCTGCACGGTCTGCTCGGCGGCGCGGCTGCGTTCGGGGTCGACTCCCTCGTCGCGCGCGAGATAGGTGGTGTTCGAGGGGAAGGCAAAGCCGGTGCCACTGCGCTCCACCACGTCCATGACCCGGAGGAAGACATCCTCCCGAATGGCGAGGAATTCGTTCCAGTCGCTGGTGTCGGCGTAGGCGAAGACCTCGAGGTCGAGGGAGTAGGCCCCGAATCCGACGAAGCGGATGCGGGCGGGGTCCGGGGTGATCTTCGGGTGGGCCCGCAGGAGCTTCCGGATCTCCACGAGCACATAGCGGAGCTGGTCCGGGGTGGTCTCGTAGCGCAGGCCGAGCACCGCGTAGAGCCGGATCCGGTCCCGCGCGGCGAAGTTCTCGAGCTCGAGCTGGGAGAAGGTCGCATTGGGCACCGTGACCAGCGTCCGGTCCAGGGTGCGGATCCGGGTGGAGCGGAGGCCGATGTCCTCGACGGTTCCGACCTTGCCGTCGCCCCAGCGACAGAAATCGCCCACGCGCACCGGGCGGTCGGCCACCACGGTGATGCCCCCGAAGACGTTCTCCACCGTCTTCTGGGCGGCGAGTGCCACCGCGAGGCCACCGACCCCGAGGCCGGCGAGCACCGCCGTGACATTGATGCCGAAGTTCTGGAGCGCGGCGAGGACCGCGAGCGCCCCGAGCAGCACCTTGGTCACCCGGCGGCCCACCGGAAGCAGCGTGGTGACGGTGTGGTTCTCCGCGGCGAGTCGATCCTTCACCGCGAGCTCGAAGACGTCCACGGCGCGGAAGGCGATCCAGGTGATGGCCGCGATCACCAGGGCCTTTTCCAGGCCCCCCACCGCGCGGGCAGCCGGAACCGACAGCGCCAGGAAGGGCACGACCGCGGCGAAGATCGCCACGGCCAGGAGGAGCCGCACCGGCGCGATCACGGCCTCGAGGATCCGGTCGTCGAGATCGTTCTCGGTACGCCGGACCAGCCACGCGAAGACGCGGAGGATCCAGCGAGCGATGAACCAGGAGAGCCCGAAGGCGAGCAGCACGCCGGTGACCAGACCGAGCCACTGCCAGAGCTGGATCTCGAGCAGTGACCAGGTGAAGAAGACCTCGGGGAGGTACTCGGCCAGCGGCCCGTAGCCGAACTCCTCCCACAGGTCGGGAATCGCGGCCACGGTTCGCGAGGAGATCTTCCAGATGCGGACGCCGTCACCCTCCCTCGGGACCCGGTCGAGGTAGACGGGCACCGGCCCCCGGGCGCTTTCGATCACGCCCACCCGGTCGCGGTGCTTCGGAAGCCCGTCGGTGGTGTCGCCCGTCGGATCCGGCGAGAGGGCCTCGAAGTCCACCCAGAGGGTCCGGTCGAGGATCACCTTGAGCTTGCGGGCGAGCTCGGGGCCGAACTCGTCCCGCCTTGAGGCGGGGATGCGGCGGAGGTCCAGGTAGCGGGCGGCGCGTTCGAAGTCCCCCTCCCGCGCCGCGACGAGGTAGCCCAGCATGGCCGAGCGGGGCGTGCCGCGGTCGAAGGGGTCCTCGGGACCCGCGGGAGCCGCGGCGGCCGGAGCGGCCTGCTCCGGAGCCGCCTCGGCCCGGCCGGCTCCG
>JALSIO010000342.1 GCA_026989995.1 Myxococcales bacterium | reverse complement strand
TATGACCCGACGCCGCCCGCAGCCCTCGTCCCGGGCCGCGGTCCCACGCTGGCGGCCCGGCTCCGGGAGCTCGCCGATGCGGTCGAGCACCTCTGGTTCCGCAAGGTGGTGGAGCTCGACCGGGGCGACCAGATGCGCGCGGTGGCCGCCGCATGGGTCGGCGGGAGGCGCGCGGCCGCCGCCGCGGCCGAACACCTCCCCGCGTTGGGGGCTGGCCTCCTCGCCGGATCGGCCCTGGTCCTCGTCGGCCGGAGGCGCCGCCGGCGGCTGCGCGCCCGCGCCGCGCCGGCCCCCTACGCCCGTGCGCTCCGCCAGCTGGCCCGTGCCGGCCACCGGCCGCCCCCGGGCGCGGCCCCCCGCGCCACCGTCCGGCACCTTTCGCCGGCGCTGCCGGCCGAGGCCGCCCGGGCCCTGGCCCGGATCACCGAGGCCTGCCTGGCCCACCGCTACGGCGGCCGCCCGCTGCCGCCGCTCGAGGCCGAGCTCCGACGGCTGCGTGATAGCCTCCGGGCATGACCACCGGGGCGCGCCCCCGCCGGATCGCGGTCGACGCCATGGGCGGGGATCACGCGCCCGAGGCCCCCGTCCTCGCCGCCCTGGCGGTCTCACGCAGCACCGACATCGAGGTGCTGCTCTGCGGGGACGAGGCCTCCATCGGGGAGGTCCTGGGACGCACCGGTCCCCCGGGAGGGGGGCTCCGGGTGATCCATGCCCCGACGCGGATCGCCGCCGAGGAGGACCCGCGGCGTGCGCTCGAGCGCCGCGACAGCTCCCTGGCACGCGCCCTCCAGGCGGTGGCCACGGGCGAGGCCGAGGGCCTCGTGAGCGCCGGGAACACGGGCGCCCTCGTCCTGCTGGCCGCGACCCGGCTCGGGCGCCTTCCCGGGGTGGCGCGGGTGGCGCTCGGCGCCGTCTACCCGACCCGACCCCGGCCCCACAACCCCGACCCCTTCGCCCTGATCGTGGACGCCGGCGCGAACCTGTCCTGTCGCCCCGAGCATCTGGTGGAGTTCGCCGCGCTCGGAAGCGCCTATGCCCGGGTGGTCTCGCGTGTGGACCGGCCGACGGTGGGGCTTCTCAACGTGGGCGAGGAACCGGAAAAGGGGGACGCCCTGCTGCGGGAGGCGCACCGGCTTCTGCGGGCGGAGCCGAGCCTCGCCTTCGCGGGCAACGTCGAGGGCCGGCACGTGCCCCTCGGCGCGGTGGACGTGGTGGTGTGCCCGGGGATCCTCGGCAACGTGGTCCTGAAGCTCCTCGAGAGCGTGGGCGAGCTCGTCCTCGGTCTCGGGGAGGAGGTGTTCCGCCAGCGGCCGGCCTGGCGCCTCGGCCAGCGGCTTCTGGCGGGAGGCCTCCGGCGGCTGTCGCGGGTGATGGACTACCGCAGCTACGGCGGCGCCCCCGTGCTCGGACTCGAGCGGGTGGTGATCAAGGCCCACGGCCGCAGCTCCTCCCACGCCCTCGAAAACGCCATCAAGCTGGCCGCCAAGGCCGTCCGGGACGATCTGATCGGGGCGACCTCGTGTGCCCTGGCCGCGATCCGCCGGGGCCAGCCGTGAGGCCCGCCATCTTCCTGGACCGGGACGGCACCCTCGTGCACGACGGCGGCTACCTGCACCGCCCCGAGGACTACCGGCGCCTGCCCGGCGTCGCCGAGGGGCTCGGCCTGCTTCGGGATGCGGGCTTCCGCCTGGTCCTCGTCACCAACCAGAGCGGCATCGGACGGGGCTACTTCGGCGCCGAGGACCTCGCGCGCTTCCAGCAGGCGCTGGCCGCCGATCTCGGGTCGCTCGGCATCGAGCTCGACGGGACCTACGTCTGCCCGCACCGGCCCGAGGAGGGCTGCGCCTGTCGCAAACCGCGCCCCGGCCTCGTGCACCGCGCCATCCGGGAGCTCGATCTCGATCCCGCCCGCAGCTTCGCGGTCGGCGACCGCCCCCGCGACGTGGAGCTCGCCCGGACCGTGCCGCTGCGCGGCGGTGTCCTCGTCGCGCGGCCGGACGCCGTGGGGGCAGCCGAAGATGCAGGGGCGACACTCCCGCCCAACGTGGTGCGGGCCCCGGACCTCGCTACAGCGGCTCGCATCATCCTCGACTGGCCCGGGAGCGAGCCCCCCCGGCCGCGCAGCCGGGGCAACGCCTGAGCACGCCCCGCCCGCCCCGCCCCCCGCACGGGCTCAGCGGACACCGAGCAGCGGGTGGGTCTGCGGGATCAGCCGTACCCGCTCGAGGCGCTCCTCGGCGCGCCGGAGGGCGCGCAGCAGGACCTCGGGGCGGGGAGCGCTCCGAACCGCCCCGGCCGGCGTGGCCGGCTGCAGGACGAGCGTCGCCTCCGGCGCGAGCGCCGCCACCCGCTCCACCACGCGATCGAGCTCGGGCTCGCGGCTCCGGGGCGTGACCACGACCTTCACGACCACTTCCGGTGCCGCGCGCGCGAGGCGAAGGAAGGCTTCGTGGAGCGCCTCGAACGAAGCGCGGCCGGCTCCCGCGCCCGGTCCCCAGCGGACGTCGCTCTCGAGCTTCCAGTCCATCGAGACCACGTCCACGTGGTCGAGAAGCACCCGGAGCGCCTCCGCGTGGAGCCCGTGGGTCTCCAGGAGCACGCGGGGGCCCCGGGCCCGGAGCCCCGCGGCCAGGGGCGCCAGGGCGCTGGCCTGCAGCAGGGGCTCCCCGCCCGTCAGGCTGACCATCCGATGGCCCGCCAGCCCCAGGCGCTCGGCTTCTGCCAGCACCAGCCCGGGGGCGAGGGGGTTGGCGACCTCCCGGAAGGTGCCGCTGCCCGGCGGCTCCTCGATCCGACAGGCCCGGGCGGGGCCCCAGGTTCGCGGGCTGTCGCACCACGCGCAGCGCAGGTCGCAGCGGGCGGTCCGGATGAACAGCGTGCTCTCGCCGACGTGGGGCCCCTCGCCCTGGACCGAGGAGAAGATCTCGAAGAGCTCGACCCGCGCCTCCGCCGCGGTCATCCCTCGAGGATCGAGCGGCCGAGCGCGATCTCCGCCAGGACCTCGTCGAGGCGCTCCGGGTGTTCCCGGAGGCCCTCGATCCGGAAGCGCGCCACGTGGTCGGCCCCGTCGAGTGCGGTGACGTAGCCGTGCTTCGTGTCGAGGTGGGCGACCATCGCGGCCCGGTCGAAGCCCCGCCCGCCCGCGGCCTCCTGGTCGGCGAGCACGGCGCGCTCCTCCTCCTCCTCGACGGCGAGCGAGAGATCGGCCCCGTACCGCTCGCGGGCGATGCGGGCGGCGAGGTGGACGTCGAGCTGCGGCGGCACGGGGACCACGACCAGGGCGTACCCGCCGAAGTGCACGACGCGGAAGTCCCG
>JALSIO010000341.1 GCA_026989995.1 Myxococcales bacterium | reverse complement strand
GTGGTGGACGAGCGCGGAACGGCTTTCCGCCTCCCCCGGGCCGCCGGAGACCACGAGCAGGGGCACCTGCTCGGCGTAGGCGCCGGCGACGGGGTTGACCACGTTGTGGCCGCCGGCGCCGTAGGTCACACAGATCACCCCGAGCCGCCGGGTGCTCCGCGCGTAGCCGTCGGCGGCGAAGCCCACCGCCGGCTCGTGCGAGAAGGTGACGATCTCGAGTCCCCGGTCGGCGCCGAAGCGCTGGAAGAGCCCGAGGACCAGGTCCCCGGGAAGGCCGAAGATGTGCCGAACCCCGGCCCGGTTGAGGTAGGCGACCAGGAAGTCGCCCACGGGCATCCGTGCCTTCATGGCCGAGCGCCCGCGTCGCACCCTGCGCTGTGCCACCGGAGCCCCCCGCTCCCCCGGGCCCTACTCGATCCGCTGGTCGAGGACGACCCGCACGCCCTCGGCGCCCGGCGCGATCGGCTCGCGAGCACGGCCCTGCAGGTCCCCGGGCTCCCTCGAGCTCGCGTTTCCGTCCCGGTCGAGCCGGGCCGTGAGCACCAGCGGCCCCTGCCAGGGAAGGGCCTGGATCATCCGATCGGCGGGGGTGAGCTCGAAATCCACCGGAAATCGCGGCGCGTCGATGCGCTTGACGGCGAGCGGGGGCCCCCCGCCTTCCCGACGCGCGATCACGAAGAGCACCGCCCCCGCCGGGGCGGCCTCGCGAAGCGCCGGCGCGAGCTCGACCCGCCCCCGGATGGGGGCTCCCTCCCCGGCGGCTCCACCACGCACCCCGGCGGCCGGGGCCGCCGGCATGGCCGGGGGCGCCCCCCCCGCGCGGGCGGACGACTCCGCTGCCGGCGGGAAGATGTGGCGGAGGTCGGGCTCGGCGACCCGCTCGGTCGGATCGTAGGGCTCGACGTTGCGGTCGCACCCGGGCCAGGCCGCGATGAGGAGCAGTGCAAAGGCCAGCCGGACCGCGGCGGAGCCGGCCCGCCCGAAGCCCGAGGAGCGACGACCGCCGCTTCGGGCGGAAGGGGAGCGGCGCATCATCGCCGCAGACGGTAGCAGACGGCCCCTGCCCCCCCCTCGCCGGCGGGCCCATCCGCACCTCCGGTTGCGAGGTCGCGGTCGAGCCGGCAGAGGCCTTCGAGCACGAGCGCAAGAGCGCGGTCGAGCCCGTGTCGGTCGAGGTGTTCGGGTCGGTCGGCGGGGCGGTGGGCGTGCTCCGCCCCGGGGACGCCCACGAGGGCCGCCGCCGGGATGCCCCGGTCACGGAGTGCCCGTGGCGCACACCCCGGCTCGGCACCGTCGCGGGCGAGCTCGATCCCGAGCGCTGCCGCGGCCTCCCGTACGGCCCGGCCGAGGTCCGGCCCCGGCGAGCCCGGGGCCGACCCGGTGCCGTGGAGGGCGAGCCCGGCCCCGGCCCCGATCTGGTGGAGGACGAAGGCGGCGGTGGGGATGTCGGGCGGCGTCGCGAACCGGCCGACGGCGAAGCGCCGCGAGCCCTCCCCCGTGAGCTCTTCCCCGGAGAGCAGCGCGATCTCGACCTCGAGGAAACGAAACCGCGCGGCCGGGCCGGCGCTCTCGAGCGCAGCCGCAGCCCGGAGCAGGACGGCCACGCTGCCCCCGTCGTCCGCGGCACCCGGGCTTCGCCGGGGCACGAACAGGCCGCCGGTCAGGACTCCGAACCCGAGTGCCCCGGCGAGGCCACCCGAAAGTGCGGCGAGGCCTGCAGCGCGCCGCGCAGAAGCCGATCGCCGGAGGGCCAGCGTTCCCGAGACCAGCAGGGCCACAACCGCCGCGGCCGCGGCCCCGCCCGCCGCCACCCGCCACGCCGCGTGGGGAAGCAGGTCGGTGCGGGTGTCGTAGTGGGCGAGCAGGACGACCCGCGCCCGTGCCTCCCGGGCGGGGGCCACGACGGCGCCCACGTGGGCCTGGGTCGTGCTGCCGAGTCGACCGAGCAGCGGGACCCCCGCCCCGAGCTCGATGAGCAGGAGCAGCGACGGAACGAGGCCGACCAGAAAGGCCACGCCGGGACGCCGCCCGCGCACGGCGTGGACGAAGAGAATCCCCGCGAGCAGTCCGAGCATCCCATGCAGGGCCGGAGCCATCGGGTGGGCGTCGAAGGGGGCGTAGCGCGCGTCGAGGCCGCCCGCCTCGAGGGCCTCGCCGAGAAGCACGGCCATCCGCTGCAGGGCCGCGGTGCCGTTCTCGCGCGGATGGCTGGCGACCAGGGAGAGCAGATCGTGCCAGGGGTCCAAGGAGGCCCGATGCTAGCATCGGGGTGCCCGCCGCCGGGGCGGCCCCAGACAGAACCGCCCCGGGGCCTGCCAGGCCGCCGGGGCGTTCCGTCCGAACCTTCCCCCCCCATGGATGGGCTCGGAGCTCCCCTTGAATCGGCTCCCTGCGGCCGAACTTGAGTCCCGATGCCGACGAGGTGCGAGCGCGTGGGCGAGCAACAGGTGCTGAACGAGACCAATCTGAGGGCTTTTCTACACAGTCTCGGGTTGATCGAGCCCGACGAACCGGTGCAGGTCGAGAAGGCGGGGGACGGCAACATCAACTGGGTGCGCCGGGTACGGGTCGGTGAGGGCGCGCGCAGCTTCGTCGTCAAGCAGGCCCGCCCCGCCCTCGAGCGTTTTCCCCAGTACCGGGCGAGCACCGAGCGGATCGCGTTCGAGGCGCTCTACTACCGAACGGTCCACCCGGTGGACCACGAGCGCGTCTGCCCGGCGGTGCTCGCCTTCTCGGAGAGCGAACGCGTTCTCGTTCTCGAGGACCTCGGCAGCGTCCCGCGCATGGACGCGCTCGGACCGGATGCGCCGGAGCTCGGCCCCACTGTGGCCCGCCTGGCGCGCTTTCTGGCCGGTGTGCACCGCCACCTGCGCGGGCACCCCGTACTCGACCGCTTCACGAACGAGGAGATGAAGACGCTTCACGGCGACCACATCTTCGAGCTGCCGCTGCGCCCGAACGACTTCCCCCTCCCGGAAGCGGTCCGGCGCCGCGCGGATGCCCTTCGGAGGGACGCCGAGCTCGTGGCGGTCGCCGACCGGGCCTATCGGCGGTTCCGGGCGTCCCGCGAGACGCTCGTCCACGGCGACGTGCAGGCGGGCAACGTGCTTGTGGCCGAGCGGGGGGCCGTCCTGCTCGATGCCGAGATCTCCCACGCGGGGGACCCGGCCTTCGACGTGGGCGTGCTCGTGGCCCACCTGCTGATCCCCTCCCTCGGACGGGTGGACGGCCGGCTCCGGGTCCAGCAGTTGTGGGAGATCTACACCGCTGCCCACGGCGTCGAAGGGTGTCCGAGCTTCTCGGACGTGGCCCGCTA
>JALSIO010000340.1 GCA_026989995.1 Myxococcales bacterium | reverse complement strand
GGCGTCGCGCCGCTCGGCTTCGCGCACGAAGGCGCGCAGCAGCGAGCGGACCTGCCCGAGCTGCCGGCGCTCCGCGATCCCCCGCGGCACACCGCCCCCGGGATCGCTCCGGATCCGGTAGGCCACGAGCGCCCCCTCGTCGGGAGCGGGAGCGATCTCCCAGGCGCCGGCGCCGCGGGGCACGTACAGGGGCTCCCGCCCGCCGCCCCGCAGCTCCTCGAGTCGGCCGGCATAGAGCTCCCTCGGGAGCACCGCGAAGCGCACCCGGAACCGTTCCCCGCCGAGTTCCTCCGTCCACAGGCGCACCACCTGCTCGCGGTCGCGGAAGGGAAGCCAGCGCGGAAGGCGGATGCGGGAGTAGAGGTCCCGGAAGCGCCACCCCTTGCCCGGCTCCACGCCGCTTCCGAGGGGAGCCGCCTCCCGAATCAGGGTGCCCCGGGCCCGCTCGAGGAAGGAGCCGGTGTCCTCCACGACCGCGAGGACCGTGCGCGGAGCCGCCGGGGTGCGGGTCCGCAGCAGGAACACCGGCGGCGGGCCCGTTTCCGGCTCCCGCCGGTACACCTCCACGCCGTCCCGCTCCCCGATCCGTTCGAATCCCCCGGCGGCGAGCACCGCGGCATCGGCGAGGGCGTCGAACGTAAGCTCCGGCCGGGGTGCCTCGGCCGCGGCGGGCCGCGGGCCGCCGGCCACGCAGCCCCACGCCAGCAACGGGAGCAGCCGGACGGCCAGGCCCCGGGCCGTGCCCCGCCGCCGTGTGCCGTGCACGTCCGGGGAGCGCACGGCGATGCGGTCGGCCACGTGCAGTGCCCCGCGCCCGCCGTCCGCCCGGTCGCCGCCTCCGATCCCCCTCCGGCCTGGGGCCACCCTGTGCCGCATTCCCGCTCCCTGCCCGCCCGAGCGCCAGAGGGTTCTCCGGGCCTCTCCGTGCTCCGAGACCGGACGTCTCCCGCACTATCTCACCAATCGTGAGTGGAAAAAACCCCGAAATGGTGTCGATGGGGGATCTGGATCCGGTGGTTGGAGGCTGCAGTCCGCGCCGTGGGCGGGAGCGCGGAGTCGGGAGGGCAGAGGTCGGGTGTGCGCCCTCCCCGGTCCGGCTCACTCGGAGGACCGAGGTGCCGGCAGGGCCATCCCCTGGCCGTGGGTTCGCGACGCAGCGCGTCGAGTCGGGTGGGTTCAGGCCGCCTCCCGGAGCCGGGCCACGAGCTCGGAGCGGGAGGGCCCCCGCTCCGGATCCGGGCCGGGACCCGGATCGCTCCTCCGCTGCTGCCACACGGCGGTGACGCGCCGCACGACCTCGGGGTCGGTGAAGAGTGCCTCGGGGGGCCCGAGCAGGTGGAAGGTCCGGAGGAAGGCGCGCAGGACCACGCCGTCCCGCCGGAGCGCGGGCCCGAGGCCATCCCGCAGCACGGAGCGCACGAACTGCCGCGGGTCTACCGCGCCATCGGGGGGCGGGCCCGCAGCCGGATCCACCCCGCGGCGGATGAGATCGGCGACCTCGCGCGCGTCCTCGTCGGAGGCGACCGCCGCGCGGTACCAGGGCAGCACCTCCCTCCGCGTGGCCTCGTCGAAGGCCCGGGCGAGCTCCGCCGGATCCTCCCGGTGCGTCCCAAAGGCATCGGCGAGCAGGAAGGCGTGGACGAAGGCGAGGGTGCACCCCCGCCCGTAGAGTGGGTTGGTGTGGATGGCCGCGTCGCCTACCGCGAAGACCCGGAGCGCCACCGGCTCACCCTCGCGGAGGAAGCGCCGGCGCGCGTTGGCCAGCCCGGCCATCACCCGCACCGGCGTGATCGCCTCCGAGCGGGCCGCGTCGACCCAGGGCGCGAGATCGGGGATGGCGGCGGCTGCCGCGGCAAAGGGCCCTTCCCGGTAGAGCGCGCGCAGGGGGGCGTCGGCCGGGTCGGCGGCGAAGGTGAGGGAGAAGACGCCGGAGTCGCCGGGGAAGAGGCCGTACTTCAGGTAGCCGAGATCCACCCCGATCGGGCCCCGCGCCGGCGGGGTCGGACGCCCGGCGCGCAGGCGGTAGAAGCGCGAGGTGTAGAAGATGCCGCAGGGCGACCGGCGGACGGCGGGGGCCTCCGCGCCGAGCTCGCCGAGCCACCGGGAGAGCGCCGATCGCCGACCCGAGGCGTCCACCACGAAGTCCGCCGTGAGCTCTTCCCCGCCGGAGCGGCTGCGCAGTCGGACCCCCCGGACCTCGGGCGGACTGCCCGGGGCCCGCGTGCCCGAGAGCCCCACCACGCGAACCCCGGAGCGGAATCGGACGCCCGGCTCCCGCTCGACGAGCCGGCGGAGCACCCACTCGAACGTGATGCGCCGGCAGGCGAGCAGGACGAGCTCGCGGTCACCCGGCTCCGGCTCGAAGTCCACGAGGCCGGAGAGGTCGAGATCCGCCAGCGCGATCTCCTCCGCCCCGTGCCGCAGCAGCTCGGCGTGGAGATCGGGCAGTCGCTCGCGCAGGAGCTTCCCGAGGCGGCCGAGGAAGGCGTGGGAGTGCCAGACCTGGGGCGCGCCGCGCCGTCGCCAGCTCCGGAAGGCCTCGAGCGGCGTGGGCGGCAGCGGCATCTCGTCCCGCTCGAAGACGGTCACCTGCGCGCCCAACCGCGCGAAGGCGAGGGCCGAGGCGAGCCCGGCCACGCCGCCACCGATCACTGCGACGCGCGCGCCGGAGCCGGCCTGATCCCACACGCCGGCACCGTTATCACGGCCCCGGCGGCCGGGCAAGGCGAGCTCGGGCTCCGGCGTCGGCCGCCACCCCGGGGCGGGCGGCCGCCTAGGCGGGCGCGGGCGAAGCACCCGCGTCCCCGGTTCGCGGCAGCTCGGGCGAGAGGACCACGAGGATCTCGCCGGGACCGAGCTTGCGGTGGGGATCGGGCGGGCACTCGAATCCGCCGCCGGGGAGCTCCACCGCCAGCACCTCGCCGCGGTCCCGTCGGAAGTCGAGCTCGGCCAGGCTCCGGCCGACGAGCGCTCCCTCGACGCGGACCCGCTCGATGGCGCCCACCCGGGGATGCGGAAGCGCGCCGAGAAGCTCCTCGCCCTGCGCCTCCTGGTCGAGCACCAGCACGCCGGCGTGCTCGCGGACCAGCGCCTCGCGAAGCTCGTCCTGGTGCGCCCGCACCAGCTCCAGGACCCGCGCCCGGGTGAGCATGCCGAGCAGACGCCGGCCGGGACCGGGCGCCACCACCGGCAGGACCTCGACGTTGTGCCGGCGGAAGGACTCCATGGCGTCGTAGAGGGTCTCGTCCGGGTCGAGGGTGTGGAGATTCCCGGTCATGATGTCCGCGGCGATGATCAGGTCCATGGCTTGGGGCTCGTCGCGGAGGGCGCGGAT
>JALSIO010000339.1 GCA_026989995.1 Myxococcales bacterium | reverse complement strand
CGGCATCCCGCTCACCCAGCTCCTCTCCGAGGATCGGATCCAGGCCATCGTGGAGCGCACGAAGGGGGCCGGGGGCGAGGTGGTGGCCCTGCTCAAGACCGGCTCCGCCTTCGCCTCGCCGGCGCTATCCGCGATCGAGATGGCCGAGTCGATCCTCCTCGACGAGAAGCGGGTGCTCGCCTGCGCCTGCGAGCTCGATGGCGAGTACGGTGTGAAGGGGCTCTACGTGGGCGTCCCCTGTGTTCTCGGAGCCGGCGGGGTCGAACGGGTGATCGAGATCGAGCTCGACCCCGAGGAGCGCAAGCTCTTCGACGCCTCGGTGGCCCACGTCCGCTCGCTGGTGGAGCAGATCGAGCTCTGATCGGGGCTCCCGGTGCCGAGGGGGAGAGACCGTGAACGTCCACGAGTACCAGGCCAAGGCGCTCCTGCGGGAGTACGGCGTCCCGGTTCCGCCGGGGCGCCTGGCCGAGACACCGGCCGAGGCGGAGGAGGCGGCGCGCAGCCTCGGCACCACGCCGGTCGTGGTCAAGGCGCAGGTCCACGCCGGCGGACGAGGCAAGGCCGGCGGCATCAAGCTGGCGCGTTCTCCGTCGGAGGCGAAGGAGCTCGCCGGCGAGATCCTCGGCATGGCGCTGCGGACGCCCCAGACCGGCCCCGAGGGCAAGGTCGTCCGCAAGCTCTACGTCGAGGCCGGCTGCTCGATCGCCCGCGAGCTCTACCTCGGGATGATCGTGGATCGGGCCACCGAGGGCTTCGCGGTCATTGCCTCCACCGAGGGCGGGATGGAGATCGAGGAGGTGGCCGAGCACAGCCCCGAGAAGATCCTGACCCGCTACGTGGATCCGGCCCTCGGTCTGTGGCCCTACCAGGCGCGGCAGATCGGCTTCGGACTCGGCCTCGATGCGGCGCAGGTCGCGCGCCTCGACGCCTTTCTCCAGGCGCTGCACCGCCTCTTCGTGGAGAAGGATGCCTCCCTCGCCGAGATCAACCCCCTCGTGGTGACCGAGGAGGGGGAGCTCTTCGCCCTCGATGCCAAGCTCAACTTCGACGACAACGCGCTCTACCGGCATCCGGAGATCGCCGAGCTGCGCGATCCGGAGGAGGAGGATCCCCGGGAGCGGGAGGCCCGCGAGCTCGGCCTCTCCTACGTGGGCCTCGACGGCGACATCGGCTGCATGGTCAACGGCGCGGGGCTCGCCATGGCGACCCTCGACATCATCCACCTCTCCGGAGGGCGCCCGGCGAACTTCCTCGACGTCGGCGGTGGCGCGGACCAGCGCCGCGTGGCGGAGTCGTTCAAGCTGATCCTCCGCGACGAGAAGGTCCGGGCCATCCTGGTCAACATCTTCGGTGGGATCGTGCGCTGCGACCTGATCGCGGAGGGGGTGGTGGCCGCCGCCCGGGAGCTCGGCGTGGAGGTCCCGCTGGTGGTGCGCCTCCAGGGGACCCGGTCCGAGGAGGGTCGGCGCCTCCTCGCGGAGTCCGGGCTGGACATCACCCCGGCGGAGACCCTCCGGGAGGCGGCCGAGAAGGTGGTGGCGGCCGCGCAGAGCGGGAGGAGCTGACGGTGGCGATCCTTTGCAACCGCAACACCCGGGTGGTGGTGCAGGGGATGGGCCGCATGGGCACCTTCCACGCCCGGCTCTCCCTCGAGTACGGAACCCAGGTGGTGGGTGGCGTCCATCCCGGCAAGGGCGGGCAGGTCATCGAAGGCCTCCCCGTCTTCGATACCGTGCGCGAGGCGGTGGCCGAGACCGGCGCCAACGCTTCGGTGATCTTCGTGCCTCCCCCCGGTGCCGGCGACGCGGTCCTCGAGGCCGCCGACGCGGGCCTTCAGCTCGTCGTCTGCATCACCGAGGGCATTCCCACCCTCGACATGCTCCGGGTGAAGCGGGCGCTTCGCGGCTCGGCCACCCGGCTGGTCGGCCCCAACTGCCCCGGAGTCGTCACGCCGGAGCAGTGCCGCATCGGCATCATGCCGGCCGCCATCACCCGCCCCGGCCCGGTGGGCGTGGTCTCCCGCTCCGGAACCCTCACCTACGAGGCCGTGGACCAGCTCACCCGCCTCGGCGTGGGCCAGAGCACCTGCGTGGGCATCGGCGGGGATCCTGTGATCGGCACGACCTTCGTGGACGCCCTCGATCTCTTCGAGGCCGACCCCGAGACCCGCGCCGTGATCCTGATTGGCGAGATCGGCGGCTCGGCGGAGGAGACCGCCGCCGATTTCATCCAGTCGAAGATGACCAAGCCGGTGGTGGCGTACATCGCCGGCCAGAACGCGCCGCCCGGCAAGCGCATGGGGCACGCGGGCGCCATCATCGCCGGAGGGCAGGGGCGGGCGGAGGACAAGATCGCCGCCCTCGAGGCCGCCGGTGTCACGGTGGCGCGCTCCCCGGCCGAGATCGGAGAGACCCTCGTCAAGCGCGTGCCGGAGCTCGCGGGCTAGGGGCGGGCACCCGGTCCCACACGGTTCAAGCGCCGGACGTGGATTGCCGATCCGTGGGCGATGCCCGGCGAACCGACCGCTCTGCCGATCCCCCGATCGCCGGAAAAGCAGGACGGGGAGAACCCCGGCCCGGGCCCCTTCCGGTGCGTGCGCGGCGCGGCGACGCAGTCCCCGGGTGGGCGGCTGGCCTTCCTGGACGCCTTCGTGGCCCCGTCCCTGCGGAGCGGGCCCGAGTCCGAAGTCCTGCGCGCGCGCTACTGCGCGGCCGCCGTGCTCCTGACCGCGGGGGTGGTGATCTGGTCCGTCGCGACGTCCCTGGCCCACGGCAACCGGACCATGGTGGGCGTCTCCCTCGCCGTGGGCGGGTTGGCGCTCTCCGTCCTCGGTGTGCTGCGGTGGGTGGGCTCCGTGCGCCTCGCGGGGGCCCTGCTCACGGGCCTCGTCTTCGCCTACACGGTGGGGCTCGCTTGGGCGAGCGGCGGGCAGGCGCTGGCCGGGCTCTACGGGAGCGGTCTCGTCGTCTTCCTGGGCGTGCTCTTCGGGGGGCCGCGGGCCGGCCTCGCCTGGGCGGCGGTGTGCGTCGTCGCCCTGATCGGACTCGAAGCGGCGGTGCGGGCCGGTGCGTCCTTTCCGCTGGAGTTCTCTGCCGCGCACCGGGAGTCGCTCCACTTCCGCGGCCCCCTGGTGAACGTCCTCGTGATGCTTCTGGCTTCGGTGGCCCACGACTCCCTGCAGCGGCGCTTCCTTCGCCGGGTGGAGGAGGCCCGCGGCGAGCTCGCGGCCAGCGAGCGGCGCTATGCGGACCTCGTGCGACACGCGCCACTCGGCATCGTCGCGTGCGACCCGGACGGCACGGTGCGTGTGGCCAATCCGCGGCTGCTGCGGCTGC
>JALSIO010000338.1 GCA_026989995.1 Myxococcales bacterium | reverse complement strand
TCACCTTCGCGCCCGATCGGCCCGTCCGGGTGGGCGAGCGGATCCGGCTCGTGCCCGCGCATGTGGACCCGACCCTGGCCTGCCACGAGGCCCTGCACCTCGTGCGGGGCGACGAGGTGGTGGACACGCTTCCCATCGATCTCCGCGGCTGGTAGCTGCGCCGGTCCGCCGCCGGCGACCCCGGATGCGCCGCGCGGCAGCGATCGCGATCCACGTCGGGTCTGGTACCGTCGGGCCGTCCCGGGCCGGGGGCGGCGCACTGCCGCAGCACCCGCGCGGGAGGGCCGCGGGGCTTCGCCGGCGTGTCCGGCGCCCCGGCCACCGCGCGCCCCGGGTGCGGAGGGGAGGGGGGTGCACGCTCGGTCGGCCCGGCTTCGGCGGCTGCTCGCCGCGCTCGGCGGTGGGGGTGCGCTCACGGCCTGCGCGGTGCTGGGGTTCACGCCGCTCGGTCCCCACCGGGTGGCGCCCGTTCCCGGGGCGCAGCGCATCGGAGCCGAGGAGTGCGCCACCTGCCACGAGGAGGTGAAGGGCCGCGAGCGCATTGCCGACTACCACGCGGACTGCGAATCCTGCCACGGCGGGGGGAGCCTGCACGCCGATTCCGAGGCGCCGGAGGACACCCGCTACCCGGCGAGCGCGGACTGCCTCGCCTGCCATGCCGTGGGACGCCCCACCCACCTGCAGTGGGGCAGCGGGGAGCACGCCCGGGCCGGGCTGATCTGCTCCGACTGCCACGATCCGCACCGGGCGGCCCCTCGGCACTTGCGCCCGGCACGTGATCCGGCCTTCCGCACCGCGGACGCCGCCTCGCGGCTCTGCCTCGACTGCCACCGGGAGGTCGGCGCCGAGCTGCTCGCCCCGTCGCACCACCCGGTGCGGGAGGGGATGCTCTCCTGCCTCTCCTGTCACGATCCCCACGAGGATCGCCGCCTCGCCGGCGGCGGGCCGAGCCAGCGCTGCGCGGGGTGCCACCAGGACGTCATGGGACCGTGGATCTTCGAGCACGCGCCGGTGGCGGAGGATTGCGGCCTCTGCCACGCCCCCCATGGCGCCGCGAGCCAGGACCTGCTCGAGACCGCGCAGCCCGTGATCTGTCTTTCGTGCCACTCCCTGAACGACCAATGGCATCACGACGCCTTCACCGGGAGCGGCCTGATCGGCGATCCCGTGCTCGGGGTGCCCCCGAACTCCGCCATCCAGGAGGACTTTCCCGACCAGCCCGGGCAGGTTCTCACCCGGGCCGAGGCCTTCACCTTCCTACGCCGGTGCACGGACTGCCACGGCGCCATCCACGGGTCGTTCACCGATGAGCACCTGCGCCACTGATTCACCGCGGGCCGCGGCCCGCCTGCTCGTTGTCGGCCTGCTCGCGACGCTGGCCCTCCCGGGCGCCGCCCGCGCAGGGGACGTGGAAGCGACGGGCGAGATCACCCTCGGTGCCAGGCTCTTCGACTACGAGAGCCCCTTCCACGGCGACGACCTCACCAGCTACTTCGACCGCACCCATCCGGTCTCGACGCGCAACGCGGAGATTCCCTACCACCTCGATCTCGTCCACGTGGACCTCGGGCTCGTGCGCCCCGACGGCACCTGGTTGCTCCGAGGGGAGCGCTGGTCGGAGTTGTGGCTCAACGACCGCGCCCTGGTCGAGCTCGACTTCCGCGGACTCGACCTCGAGGTCGACTACCACCGCTTCCGCACCGACGAGCTCCGCGTCTTTCCCCGGGGCACGCGGCAGACACTTCCCGTGCCGACCCCGGTATTCCCGACCTTCGCCTCCTTCTTCAACCCGGACGGGAGCCCCTTCCTCCCCGACGGCAGCCGCTTCGTGCCCGATCCACCGCCCCCCCTCGCCCTGGCCACGGTGACGGAGCCCCCGCCGATCACGGCCCCCGCCGACCCCCTCGGCCGGGATCGGCGCTTCTTCCGCCGCCGCACCGGGGTGGATGGCATGCTCCGCTTTCGTCCCGAGGGCGCGGGCCTCGGGATCCCCGGTCTCGACGAGCTCCGGGTGCTCGCCGGCTTCGAGCGGCGGGTGGGCGCGCGGCAGGAGCGCTTCCTGCTCGACGCCCTGCAGGAGCCGGCGCTCCGCCAGACCTCCCGCTGGCGCGGCTGGCGGCGGAAGCTCGAGCACGAGATCACGCGGGTGGGCGGGGGATTCACCGCGTCGCCGCTCGACCTGTTCACCGCCGACTTCGAGGGGAGCTACGAGCGCTTCCGGGTCCGCGAGCGCCAGCTCACCCACGCCGATCTGGTCGCCTCGGACACGACCCTCTCCCCCGCGATCGCCCCGGCCCAGGCGGCACGGAGCTACAACTTCCTTCCCGAGACGCGCCGGCTGACGGGGCGGCTGCTCCTCTCCCGCCACTTCGGGGAGGGCGTGGTCCACGGCGGGGCCTTCGCGACCCGCCTGTCCCAGGCGGGCAACCGATCCCCCCTCCAGCGCTTCTTCGACCTCGGCGACTCCCGGGTCACCACCTGGTCGGTGCACGGGGCCTTCGATCTGCCGCTTCCGCTCGGCTTCGGCGTTTCCGGGGCATGGAAGTACACGAAGCGGCGCAGCGACATCGACGAGGACGCCTTCGACCGCGTCTCCACCAAGGGGACGCAGGTGGGGATCTACCTGAGGCAGCGGGCGGAGAGCCGCGGGGACTTCGAGCTCTCGTGGCGGCCCCTTCCGGGCACCCTGCTCGCCGCCGGCTACCGCGAGCACCGGATCGACCGCAACCTCCGCTTCAACCCGCTCGCGCTCGAGCCGGTGACCCAGGCCTTCCTGGCGGCACTTCCCACGGTCGTGCTGCCCATCGGCCCGCAGGTGGCCTTCCTCCGGGACCGGACGACGCTGCGGCGCGTCTTCGCCCGGGCCCGGGCCCGGGTCTTCCAGCGGCTCCAACTGTCGGCACGCGTCGCCTACGACTCGGTCCCCGAGGTCGCGCTGCCGCGGGACCTCACCTCCGTGTTCCACGCGGAGGGCCGCGCGTCGCTCGGGCTCCACCCCGTGGCGCCCGCCAACCTCCAGGCCTGGGCGAGGTTCCGGAGCGGCGAGAACGACGAGATCGATCTCGTCGGCCGGCGTCTCCAGCCCCCGCCGCCCTTCGGCCCCCCGGTGGACCCCGAAGCCGGCCTGCGCCAGGAGAAGCGCTTCGACCGGGTCGAGTGGAGCTGGGGTGGGGTGCTCACGACCGCGCTCTCGGAGGACCTGGTGCTCACCGGAACCTTCACGGAGCACTTCGACCGGCAGAAGTGGAGCTTCGTGCGCTCCCAGGTGCCCCGCTACCAGCCGGTCGCGAACCTGCTCTTCTTCCTGGATTCGGTCCCGACCTGCGAGAGCCGGGTGC
>JALSIO010000337.1 GCA_026989995.1 Myxococcales bacterium | reverse complement strand
GCTCCGGGTCGGCCGGGTGCGACGGAAGGCGCAGGGCCAGCGCGCCAGCGAGCTCCCCCGCCCGGCGGAGCGGGATCAGGAGCGCCGGATCCCGGCCGCGGGCGGCGTGAAGGCGCGGTCGGCTCGAGGACCGGGCCTCGCCGATCAGGGCGAAATCACTCGCGGGTAGCGCGCGAAGCGGCGTGCGGCCGCGGTCGGCGACCCCCCGGTGGAGGCGAAGGACCTGCTCCTCGAAGGCGTCGACGAAGAGAAGCTCCGCCACGCCTTCGGGGCCTCCGAAGGCGCCGGCGAGCGCGCGCAGCACCTGACCGAGGTCGGCCGCGAGGTCGAGCGCCCGGTGGAGCCGGAGTGCGCGTGCCTCCACGGGCTCTTCCGGCGTCGTTCCGCCCGCGCCGAGCAGGGAGCGGAGGGCACTCCGAAGCCCTGCGCGGGAGTCGTCGCAGCGCACCGCCGCCCCACCGCGCGGGAGGGCGCCCGGGGCGGCGGCGCTTCCGGAAGCCTCCACCACCAGGATCCGGAGGTCGGGCCGATCCCGCCAGAGCCAGTGGGCGAGCTCGTCCGCGGCCGGTGCCGCCACCACGGCGGCGTCCGCACCCCGCGCGCGCAGGGCCCAAAGCGCCCCGGGGCCGTGGGCGGCCTGCACCACCTCCACGCCCGGCAGGCGCAGCCATCGGGCCCGCTTCCGGCGCCGGCCGGCGTCCGCCTCCACGAGCAGCACCCGCCAGCCCCGTCGCCCGGCATCTTCCGCCGGCCCCTTCCGATCTGAAAGCGCGCGGCTTTCAGCCGGGGGCGCGGGGAGCACACTCTGCACGGCGTCGATCCCCCCTCCGCGGCGCGCCGTCGGCAGCCGCCTCAGGGGAGGAGATCGGCCGATTCACGGCCGGCTTGAGCGCTCGTTGCACCCGGGCCGCACGCTCCCGGAGACCCGCCGGGACCGGTGCCACCCGCCCGGAGGCCTTCGACCTGAAACCTGCCCGGGGAAGCCCGCGGGTTTCGACGTGAAACGGGGCGGAAGGAAGGGCCCTTGCGGCCCGGCGACGTCCGACTGGCGCACCCGCCGCGGGCCAGGCCCCGGATCCGTGGGGACGGGCCGGGCGGTCGATCGGTGCCCGCTGCTCCGAACGGTCGCGCCGGGGGATGCGGCACGGGGAGGGAGGCCGGGTGGAGACCCGGCGCCGCCGCGGGCCCGCCGGAGAGGGAGGACTACTCGGCCCGGGAGCGGAGGTAGCGGTGGACTCCCTTGAGCCGGGCCGCGCGCGGATCGGTCTTCATCTCCTCGAGCAGCGGGTCGGTCGCCTCGGGGCTGTCCGCGTCGGGAGCCATCCCCCCGGGCGCCGCCTCGGCGGCTCCGAGCTGCTCGAGGACCTCCACGGCGTCCTCGGGCGGGCCGGGTGCCTCGTCCGGATCGGGCGGCTCGACCTCGTCGCGGAGGAAGACGAACTCCACTCGGCGGTTGCGGGCCCGGTGCTCCGGGGTGTCGTTCGGCACGAGGGGGCGGCTGTCTCCGAAGGCGGCGATGCTGACCCGCTGCGGCTCGAAGCCGCCTTCCTCGACGAAGAAGGACCGGACGGCGATGGCCCGCGCCGCGGCCAGGTGCCAGTTGGACGGGAAGCGCCCCCCGGTCACGGGAAGGTCGTCGGTGTGGCCCTCGATGGAGAGGTGGTAGGGAAACTGCCTGGCGATCTTGAGGACCCTGCCCAGGAACACCGTCGACTCGGGCAGGAGCACGTCGCTCCCCGGCTTGAAGAGGAGCTCCCCCTTCACGCGGAGCTTCACCCCGCGCTCGCTCGCCTCCACCTCGACCACGTCGCTCATCCGCTCGCGCTCGATCAGGACGCGGAGCTGGTGGAGCAGCCGCCGGTCCTGTTGCCGCTCCTCGGGCCGGGGCGGCAGGTCGAGGAGGTTCGGCCGCTCCGCGGCCTCGATCTTCGAGATCTCGACCAGGTTGGTGGTGAGTGCCTGGATGGAACCCGGGGTCACCACGTTGGCTCCGAATCCCTTCTTCAGGGATTCGAGGAGCTGCTTGTACTTGGCCTGGTCCATGTTCGCGAAGGAGAGCAGGAGCACGAAGAAGGTCAGCAGCAGGCTCATCAGGTCGCCGAAGGTGGCCATCCAGGCCGGCGCGCCCTCGGGGCCCGATTCCTCCTCGCCGCCGACGTCGAGCTCGTCGCTCACCGGCTCACTCCTTGTCCTGGCTGCGAACCGAGGGGGCGAGGTAGGCGTCGAGCCGGGACTGGATGACCATCGTGTTGTCGCCCTTGAGGATCGACTCGACCCCGACGATGGCCAGCATGCGCTGGGAGACCTCGTCCTTGGTGCGGTTCTCGAGCTTGTCGGCGATGGGATTGCAGATCACGAAGGCGAGGATCGCCCCGTAGAGCGTCGTCAGCAGCGCCACCGCCATGGCGGGGCCGATGGCCGAGGGGTCGTCCATGGCGAGGAGCATCTGCACCAGGCCGATCAGCGTGCCGATCATCCCCATGGCCGGAGCCGTGCCCGCCATGAAGCGGAACACCTTCTGTCCCCGCTGGTGCCGCTCCTTCAGGGAGATCAGCTCCGCGGTGAGCGTGGCCCTCACCACCTCCGGCGAGAGCCCGTCCACCCCGAGGCGCACGCCACGGGCCAGGAAGGGATCGGGAATCGCCTCTCCCTCGAGGGAGACGAGCCCCTCCTTCCGCGCCTTCTGGGCGAGGCCGATGATCACCGGCACCAGCTCCTCGGGGGGCGTGAGCTTGATGAAGAAGGCGTTCAGCGCCGACTTGAGCGCCGCGAGGACGTTCGGGAGGGTCTGGTTGATCATCGTGGTCATCACCGTCCCGCCGAAGACGATCAGCGCCGAGGGTGCGTTGACGAACGGCCCGATCCCCCCGTCGCCCATCGCCATCGAGCCCACGATCAGGCCGAGGGCACCGACGAGTCCGATGATGGTTCCGATGTCCATGGAGGCGCGGCAACTCCCCTCCGGCGACGCGCGCGGCGGCCCGGTCCTCCGGGCGTATCGGTCTGGGCTTCGCCTCCCTGCACCCGGGCTTTCCCGCAGGAGGGATGTGGGGCGAAGCACCGGAAGGGCTTTTGCCCGGCCCCGGCTCCGCCGTTATGGTGCAGCGCGATGGGATCCCGGGGTGTCGCCAGCCCGCCGTTCAGCGGCTCGCCTCCGGATCGGCCCCACCGACCGGATCGGGCGCATCGGCCGGACCGGCCGGATGGGGCGGCTGGAGCGGGTGGGGCGGGCCGCCCCGGGCCCCGAGACGCCCCCCCGGCGCGCCGGGGTGGGCGGGCGTCGCCCCCTTCGGGTGCGGCCCGGCGGTGGGGGCCCCGACTCGCTCCCCTGCTCGCGGCGCTC
>JALSIO010000336.1 GCA_026989995.1 Myxococcales bacterium | reverse complement strand
GTGCGGGTTCACCGTTCGGCTGCACCCGGTGGTCCGATGGCCTCCCGGCGTCTAGGACCTCCCTCGAGCTGGAGGGCTGCACCTCCCGGCAGGTCCACCTTCCCTGGCCAGAATGGGCCAGCCCCGGCGGTGGCCGCTGCTCCCGCCACCTTGGGAACGCTCGCCCCGAGCCCGGGTGTCTGTGGGGTGCCGCGGCGTCGCGAGACACCGATCCGCATCGCGCCGGACTCTGCGCGCCCTCCGATCCCGAAACGTCCGAAAGGACGCAGGCCCACCCACTTCCCTTCGAACGACTGCCGCGGAGTCGAGCGGCCACCTCCACCGGTCGGATGACGCGCTGATGGATCGGACCTTCGAGCTCGCCCTGGCCGGCCTTCTTCACGATGTGGGCAAGTTCGCCCAGCGGGCGGATGCCCTGCGGGATCGGGCGGATCCCGAGTCCTACTGCCCGGCCGACCCCCGGACCCACCGGCGCACCCACATCCATGCCGCCCTCTCCGCCGCCTTCGTGGACGAGTACCTCCCGTGGCTCACCGACCCCGGCCGCGGATCCAACCAGGTGGCCGGCTTCGCCGGGCGCCACCACGCGCCCTCGAGCCACGCCGACTGGGTGGTCACCCTGGCGGACCGGTGGGCCTCCGGCATGGATCGCGGAGCCAAGCCCGACGGGCCCGACTTCGACCGGGGTTACTGGCACAGGCGCGTGCTGCCCGCGCGCCTCCGTCCCATTCTCGCCAGCGTGGGCGTGGCGGAACCGGAGGAGGCGTACCTGCCGCTCACGCCGCTGGACGCCACGCCCGAGGCCCTTTGCGAACGGAGCCCGTCGCTCCCGAGCGCAACTGACTCCCTGGAGGCGTACCGGCACCACTGGAACGCGTTCCTCGAGGAGCTGAAGCGGATATCGACCACCGCCGGCGCCCCGCTCGGAGAGCGGATCCGATGTTTTCTACCGACCTTTGCAGCGCTCTTCGAGAAGTACGCCTGGTGCATCCCGGCCGCCACCGACGACGCTCTTGCCGACATCTCCCTCTACGACCACTCCCGGGCGGTGGCCGCCCTGGCCGCCGCGCTGTGGCGGGAGCTGGGACCGGAGGAAGCGGAGGTGGCGGGCCGCCCCGAGGCGGAGGTGAAGGACACCGCTGCCCCCCGCTTCACCCTCCTCGTCGGCGACCTCTCGGGCATCCAGCGGTTCCTCTACAGCATCGCCTCGGCCGGTGCCGCCCGCCTGCTCCGGGGCCGGTCCTTCTACCTGCAGCTTCTCACGGAAGGCATCGGCCGTGCCCTCCTCCGCCGCCTGGGCCTGCCCCCGACCAATCTCATCTATGCAGGTGGGGGCAAGCTCTGGCTCCTCGCCCATGCCAGCGGGGAACCCGCGGCGCGGGAGCTCGCGGAGGAGATCGACGCGGCGCTGCTCCGCGCCCATGGAGCGGGCTTGAGTTTCACCCTGGGCGCAGCGACGGCCTCCGGTTCGGACTTCCTGCAGAAGCGGGTTTCCGCCCTATGGCAGCGCGCACTGGCGGATGCCGCATCGTCGCGGCGGCGGCGCCTGCGCGCGCTGGCGGCTCGAGAGCCGGGGCTCCTCTTCGATCCCTTCGGAGGCGGCGGTGACGAGGAACCCTGCCGAGCCTGCGGGTTCCCGGTGGTCGCCACCGGAATCTCCCAGGAGCCTCGATGCCAAGGCTGTACAGTCCAGGAGCACCTCGGGCGAATGCTCCCCCGGGCGCGTTGGCTGCTCGTCGAAGACCTGACCGCGCCCGGAGCCGAACTGGGACCCTCGGGCGAGCCGCGGGGCCAGGAAGTGACCCTCCGCCTCGGTGCGCCCCTGGGGGTGGCCTTCCACCTCTGGCCGGAGAAGGCGCTCCCCTCCCCGGACCGCGAACCGACTTTCGACCTCGCCCTCCGACTCGACGGCACCAACTTCCTCCAACCCGCGCCGGACGGAGACGGACGCTCCCGGGGGTTCTGGATGGTGGCGCGCAACCGACCGGAGGCCTCCGAGGCGGCCGCGGCCACAGCGACTTTCGAGGAGCTCGCCCTTCGATCCGAGGGGGCACCGCTTCTCGCCGTGCTCCGCCTCGATGTGGACAACCTCGGGCGCGTGTTCGCCCCTGAGCGGGCCGGAGGCCTTCTGCCCGACGAGCGCGCGTCGCTGTCCCGGGTCGCGACCCTCTCGAGGCAGCTCGCCTACTTCTTCGGCGGGCTGGTGGGGTGGCTCGTCCGCGAGGAGGCACCGTCCGGCTCGGGGGCATGGACGCGCAACGACCGCCTGCAGATCATCTATTCCGGTGGCGACGACGCCTTCGTGGTGGGAGCGTGGTCCGACGTCCTCGATCTCGCGGCCGAGGTCCGCAACCGCTTCCGCGAGTTCGCGGCGAATCCGTCGCTCGGGATCTCGGCGGGCGTCGCACTCGTCGACGCCCACCACCCCATCGCCGCTGCCGCCGAGCTCGCCGGCGAACTCGAGGCGGCGGCGAAGGCCCACCGGCGCGAATCGGGCCGCGAGAAGGACGCCATCGCCGTGATCGGGCCCGAGGCCACCGTGAGCTGGGAGGAGTTCGACATCGCCCGCGCGATGGTGAAGGCCCTGCAGGCGGGCATCGAGGGCGGCCACGCCTCGCGGGCCCTCGTCTTCCGGCTGCATGAGGTTGCCGCAGCGTGGCAGCGGAGCCTCCCCCCCAAAGGTCCCACGACGCCGGGAGCGCTGCGCGGCGCACTCGCGAGGAGCCGCTGGGCCTGGATGGCGGCCTACAGCCTACCTCGGGCTCTTCGGAACGGCTCGGGGCCGTCTCCCCTCGCCTGGGTCCGCCGCGCCGAAGACTGGCTCGCGGGCGCCGAGGCCCCCCTCGGAAGCCCGGCTCCGCGGGGCGACCGGCCGGTACTGACCTACCTGCCCCTGATCGCGCGCTGGGCGGAGCTCGCCACGCGCTCCAGAGGAGACGAGCGATGAACGCGAGAGGAGAGGAACGATGAACGGAGGACGTCGTCGGGACGGCCCGCACGGTGGCCCGGGCCGCGGGAAAGCGCGCGGCGGCGGGAGGAGCGGAGACGAGCCGCGAGGGCTCCACCCCGAGGAGGTCCGCAAGATCCTCGACGGCGATGCCGCCACGATCGTGGACTCGGCGCGGCGCATCGCGGCGGCCACGGAGGCAAAGGCCAGCCAGATCCGGAATGTCTACGCCGCCCTGGTCCAGATCCGCCAGTCGAAGGCGGGTCCGAGGAAGAAGCTCTCCCAGCTCGTGCTGATGAAGCCGCGGCTCGCCTACGCGGAGGCACGGGAGCAGAAGGCCGCTCCCGTGACGCAGGCCCTCACGGCCCTCATCGACGGGGCCAGCCGGCCGGCGCAGG
>JALSIO010000335.1 GCA_026989995.1 Myxococcales bacterium | reverse complement strand
GGGGCGCGGCTTCGGCCTCGCCCGCGGTTTCGGTGACGGCGGGGTGGGCTTCTCCGGCAGGACCACCTTCGGCGCGGGCGGCTTCGGGGCCGGCTCGGGAGCTGCCTCGGGCGGCGCGGGCTTCGGCGGCGGCTCCGGCTTCGGCGCCGCGGGGGCCGGGGCCGGCGGCTCCGGGGCCGGAAGGCCGGCCACCAGGTCCACCGACACCGCGCCGGGGATCACCGCCCGGGGGTGCCTCTCCGGCGCCACGGCCAGACCGACCACGGCCAGCAGGTGCAGCCCCACCGACGCGAGCAGGTAGCGGCGGAACTCGCGAAGCCGCTCCTGCTCGCCGGCCCGCCACGGCACCGGATCCGGCATGGCCCCGCTGGCGGGCACGAGTCGGTCCCGCATCCCGCCCCCCGGCGCGGCCGCGCTCCCGCGTCCGAGGATGCCCCCCGCGATCGCGCCGCCGCCGCCCTCACTCCGATTCCGGCCGGGTGACCATCCCGAGCCGGCGCGCACCCGCCTCGCGGGCGGCGGCGAGCACCCTGGCCACCAGCCCGTAGGGCGCGGCGGCGTCCGCCCTCAGGTAGAGGTCCTCGTCGCCGCGGGCGTCGAAGACCGCGCGCAGCTTCTCCCCGAGCGCCTCGAGGGGAACCGGCGTGCCCGCCACCTCGATGGTCCCGTCGCGACGGACGGTCAGGACCAGCGGCTCGTCCCGCATGCGGATCGGCTGGCTGGTCGTCTCCGGCAGATCGACGTCGATGCCCTGTTGCATCATCGGCGCCGTCGCCATGAAGATGACGAGCAGGACCAGCATCACGTCGACGAAGGGAGTGACATTGATCTCGGCCAGCGGCCGGGTCGGCCCGCCGGAAAGCGGCGCCGGCACGCTAGCGCTCCGCCGCGCGGGCTGCCCAGGCGGGCGCCGCCGCGGACCGGCGCAGGTCCCGCTCGTACTGCACGCCGAAGAGGTCGAGATCGGCCTGCAGGGAGCGGAGCAGCCCCACGAAGTGGTTGTAGAAGATCGTCGCCGGGATCGCGGCCAGCAGGCCCACCGCGGTTGCGATCAGCGCCTCGGCGATGCCGGGCGCCACCACCGCCAGGCTCGCCGAGCCCGCCGCACCGATGTTCTCGAAGGCGTCGATGATCCCCACCACGGTTCCGAACAGACCGACGAAGGGAGCCGCACTGCCCGTGGTCGCGAGAAAGCCGAGGCGGCTCTCGAGGCGCGCGAGCTCGTCGGCGGCCGTCCAGCGGATCCGGCTGGCGAGGTGATCGAGCTGGGCCTCGTCGAGGTGGTCGAGCTGGCCGCCGCCGTACTTCTGGATGCGCCGGAACTCGCGCTGCCCATCGAGGAAGACGGCGGCGAGCGGGCTCTCCTCGCACTCCCGCACCGACTCGAGGGGCGCGTCGACGCCCTCCTCGTGATAGATCCGGAGGAAAGTGCGGCTATCCTCGGCCGCGCGCCGGAGCTCGCGCCACTTGTGGAAGATGATCGTCCAGCAGGCGATCGAGAAGACGGCCAGGACGAGGAGGACGAGCTTGACGATCCACCCGGCCTGAAGGATCAGGTCGAGGGCATCGAGGCTCGCGAGACGTCCCCCCATGGCCGTCCCGAGGGCGATGAGCCTCATAGGCTGATGTAGAACCCCTCCGCGGGCCCCCCGTTGGGCCCGCCGAGGGTAGGCAAGGCCCGAAGCGCCTTCAACCGGATCCTCGCTTCCCAGGGAGAAGTGATGAAGATCACCGCAGATGACCGCCGCCTTGCGGATTCCACCGAAGACCTCCTGGTGCTCCCCGTGGGCGAGATCGAACCGGGGCGCTGGCGCATCCCCGTGCGCTACCGGCCGATCGACCGCGCCCTCGGCGGCGGCCTCGCGGCGGCCGTGGCCACGGGCGACTTCCGCGGCAGGCGGGGGCAGTCCCTCGCCCTGTATCCCGCGGAGGCGCTGCGAACCCGTCGGATCCTGCTGGTGGGGCTCGGACCGGAACGCGAGCTCGATCCGGCTGCACTGCGGATGGCGGCCGGGGTCGCGGTCTCCGCTGCACGGGAGCGCCGGGCCGCCCGCGTGGCCTTCGCCGTTCCGCCGCACCGGGGGCTGCGTCCCGAGCTGGTCGGCCAGGCGCTCGCCGAGGGCGCCGCGCTCGGCGCCTACCGCTTCGATACCTACAAGACCGCCCAGGAGGAGCCCCCTGGGGAGGTCCGTTCGCTCGCGCTGCGCGCGGACCGGAGCGCGGAGCTGCGCGCACTGCGGGCCGGGGTGCGGGTCGGGACCGTCCTCGGTGAATGCCAGAACGAGGCCCGCCGTCTATCCAACCTGCCGGGCAACGCCCTGCCCCCCGCGGCGCTCGCACGGGAGGCCCAGAAGGTGGCCCGCGAGGTGGGACTCCGGTGCCGGGTGCTCGGCGTGCCGGAGCTTCGGAGGCGACGGATGGGCGCCCTGCTCGCGGTCGGACAGGGAAGCTCGAATCCGCCGCGGCTCGCCGTGCTCGAGCACCGCGGGACCCGGGGCCGGACCGCCGGCCGGACGGTGTGCATCGTGGGCAAAGGGATCACCTTCGACTCCGGGGGGATCTCGCTGAAGCCGGGGCAGGGCATGGACGAGATGAAGCACGACATGAGCGGAGCCGCCGCGGTGATCGGCGCGCTCCGGGCGGCCGCGCTCCTCGACCTGCCGCTCCACGTGGTGGGGGTGGTCGCCGCCGCCGAGAACCTCCCGAGCGGAACCGCCTACCGCCCGGGCGACATCCTGACGACGGCATCGGGAAAGACCGTGGAGGTCCTGAACACCGATGCCGAGGGGCGGCTCGCGCTCTGCGACGCGCTCCACTTCGCGCGAACGGAATACGAGCCCGAGGCCATCGTCGACTTCGCGACGCTCACCGGCGCCTGCGTGGTGGCCCTCGGCCCCTGGTGCTCCGGCGCCTTCGGCAACGACGAGCGCCTCCTCGAGGAGATCCGGGGTGCCGGCGAGGCCTGCGGCGAGCGGATCTGGCCCATGCCCCTCTGGAAGGAGCACCTCGAGCACATCAAGAGCCCGGTGGCCGATCTCAAGAACGTGGGCGGCCGCGAGGGCGGGGCCATCACCGCGGCGGCCTTCCTCGGGGCCTTCGCGGGCGAGACGCCGTGGGTGCACGTGGACATCGCGGGGACGGCCTGGACCTCGAAGACGAGTCCGACCCAGCCCCACGGCGCCACGGGTGTGGGGGTGCGCCTCACGCTCGAATGGCTGAGGCGGAGCCGGGTCGGGAAGGCGGATTGACGGCTGTCGGGGCGGTGCCTAAGGTCCGGCCGCCCACGGCCACCGCAGGTGACAGGCAGGCGCCGGTCCGGCCGGCGCCGGGCAGGAAGGGAGAACCATGGATCGCTCG
>JALSIO010000334.1 GCA_026989995.1 Myxococcales bacterium | reverse complement strand
CGAGATGCCCGCCTCAGCCTCGAGCTCCGCCGCGAGTCGTTCCATCTCCCGGATCCAGGCCGCGCCCTTCTGCACCTCGCGCTTGCGCGCGAGGTCCCAGTAGCGAAGACCGGCCACCACCAGCACCGTCGGCGGTTCCGGGGAGAGCGGGCGGCCCGTCCGAACCTCGATCTCGGGCGCGAGCACCTCCCGGTTCGCGTCCACCGCGGCGGCGGCGAGAAGCGCGTCGACCAGGGTTCGCAGCGGCGTCTCGCTCGCGGATCCCCGGGCCGGAGGCGGGGGCACGTAGCGGAGCTCCACCACCGCGAGGCGGTCGTCCTCGCGGACTCCGAGAAGATCCACCGGCCCGATGCCGAGCCGCTCGCGCCCGGACTCGAGGGGTACGCCGTAGTCGAGGATCTGCAGGCTGCCACCGCGCGCGATCGGGTACGGCTTCTCCCGCTCGCGGGCGGCGTTCCAGAGCGCCACCGCGAGCAGCTCCTCGTCCCGCGGCTTGCGCCGGCCGCCCGGAAGCGTGCCATCGCGCGCGCCGGGCAGCGATCCTCCATCCGGCTCGAGGCGGGGTGCCGCCTCCCGTTCCGCGGCGAAGGCGGCGGCGAGCTCGGCCCCGGTGAGGGCCTCGGCGAGCCCACGGAAGCCCTTCACCTGGCGGATCTCGGGGCGCTGCAGGAGGTCGAGAAGCGGATGTTCACTCACGGTGGGACTCCCAGGCGGAAGCAGAGGGACCCGGCGGGCCACGGGAGCGCCCACCGGAAGGTGTCCCCAGAGCCTATCAAACCGCGGGCCGTCCCCCCGCCGGGCCCAGACGCCCGGCGAGAAGCCCGGCCAGGGGCCGCGTGAGCTCGAGACGCTCGAAGAGGATCCGCATCACCGCCGTGATCGGCGTGGCCAGGAACATCCCCACCACCCCCCAGAGCATCCCCCAGAGGATGAGGGCCAGGAGGATGGTGACCGGGTGGAGATCCATGGAGCTGCCCATGATCCGGGGTTCGATCACGTTCCCGATGGTGAACTGGATCGCCCCGGGAATGGCGATGGCCGCCACCGCGGCCCCGGTCCCGAGATCCGGGCTCACGATCACCACCGGCAGCGGAAGAAGCGTGGCGATGACCGATCCGATGCTGGGGATGAAGTTCAGCAGGAAGGCCAGCAAGCCGAAGACGAGCGCGAGGTCCACGCCGATCGTCGCCAGGACCACCCAGGTGAGCAGACCCGTCGCCGCGGAGACGGCGGCCTTGGTGAGGAGGTAGCGCTCCACCTGGCGCCCGATCTGCCCCACCAGGCCCTCCCGCCGCTGGGGACCCGCCGAGGCGGCGATCAACAGGTACACCACGAAGAGGAAGACCAGCGCCGAGTTCGAGAGGAGGTCCAGGATGGCGTTGGTGGTGGAGACGAGCAGGCCGCCGAGCGCGCTCACCGGAACCTGCGAGAGCGGCGCCAGGATGCCGCTTCGCTCGATGCCGAAACGCTCGAGGGGCAAGGCCTCGGCCACCTGCGCCGTGAGGCCCGCCACCTCGGCCTGGTAGCGGTCGGCGCTCGCGGCGAGCTGCCGGACCGAAGCCGAGACGAGCAGGCCCACCCCGGTGAAGAGCACCAGCGAGAGCAGAAGCGTCGCGGCGATGGCGACCCCCCGCGGCATGCGAAGCCGGTGCATCTGCAGGCGCACGAGCGGCATCAGACCGGAGGAGAAGAAGACCGCGAGGACGAAGGGGATCATCACGGGGCGGAGCCACCACAGCGCGGCGCCGAGCGCGACCGCGGCGAGCACGAGGAGTGCGATCGTCTGGGTCCGCTGCTCGATCTGCTCGGGGCCCATGCGCGACCCTCCCCCCGACCGGAAGCTCAAAGGTGCGCCGCTCCGGGAGGATCCGCCACCGGGAGGCAACGGGTGGCATGCAGGGGGCATGACGGAGCGCGCTCGGCCTGCCGCTGGCTCTGCGGAGCCACCGCGCTGCTGCTGGCGCTTTTCGCCCTCGATCTGCTGCCGCCGCGGACCGCGGTGGGCCGCGGGAGCCATGAGGCCCGGCTCCGCGCGGAGGCAGCGCAGGCCCTGCTCCGCCCCGCGGTCCCGGTCCCCGACCTCGCGCTCCTCACGCTCGGGGGTGTGCCGCTCCGGCTCGAGTCCTTGCGCGGGGGGCTTTCCGCGCTTTGTCCGGCCTGCGCGCCGGGCTAGACTCGGCGCTCTCGGAGGCCTTCCGAGCCGGGTGCCGGGCAGGCGGGATCCCCGTCGCGAGGAGGAACCATGCGGACCGAGCTCTGCGAACGCCTCGGCATCGAGTTTCCGATCTTCGCCTTCACCCACTGCCGAGACGTCGTGGTGGCGGTGAGCCAGGCCGGTGGCTTCGGCGTGCTCGGCGCGGTGGGCTTCTCCCCGGAGCAGCTCGCCATCGAGCTCAAGTGGATCGACGAGCACATCGGCGACCACCCCTACGGGGTGGATATCGTGATCCCCGGAAAGTACGAGGGCCAGGGAGCGGATCTCTCCCCGGACGAGCTCGAGGAGAAGCTCCGCTCGATGATCCCCGCGACCCACCGGTCCTTCGTGAAGCAGATCCTCGCCGAGCACGGCGTGCCGGAGCTCCCGGAGGACGAACGGCCCCGCGAGCTCCTCGGGTGGACGGCGGCCACCGCCGCGCCCCAGGTGGAGACGATCCTCCAGCACGAGAAGGTCCGCCTCGTCGCCAACGCCCTCGGCACGCCGCCGGCCGACATCATCGCCGAGATCAAGGGCACCGGCCGGCTGGTGGCGGCGCTCTGCGGCTCCGCGCGACACGCCCTCCGGCACAAGGAGGCCGGGATCGACATCATCGTGGCCCAGGGCAGCGAGGGCGGCGGCCACACCGGCGAGGTGGGAAGCATCGTGCTCTGGCCCGAGGTGGTCGACGCCGTGGCGCCGACGCCGGTGCTCGCCGCCGGCGGAATCGGCAACGGACGGCAGGTCGCTGCGGCGCTGGCCACGGGCTGCGAGGGGGTCTGGACGGGTTCCCTCTGGCTCACCGTGGAGGAGGCGGAGGTGCCGCGCCCGCAGATGGAGTCGCTGCTGCGCGCCACCAGCCACGACACGGTGCGCTCCCGCTCGTGGACGGGAAAACCCTGCCGCATGCTGCGCAACGACTGGACCGAAGCCTGGGAGCGGCCCGACACGCCGGACCCGCTGCCCATGCCGCTGCAGTTCATGGTGACCTCGGAGGCCGTGGCGCGCGTGCACCGCTACGCGAGGGTGGCCCAGCCGGTGGCCTTCAACCCGGTGGGCCAGATCGTGGGCTCCATGAAGGAGATCCGCACCTGCCGGGAGGTGATCCAGGGCCTCGTCGAGGAGTACCTCGACGCCGTGGAGCGCCTGAACTCCCTGCTCCCGCGCGACTGAGCCCGTCGGCGGACGGGGC
>JALSIO010000333.1 GCA_026989995.1 Myxococcales bacterium | reverse complement strand
GTTCTCTTTCGGGGGGCGGACCGCGCGGCACCCGGCCGGTGCGGCATCCGTCCCCCGCACGCCGCCGCGCGTGTGCGCGGGGACCGGGCGACGCCCGGCGCTACGGCGAGCGGGGACGACGCCTGGGCTCATCCACGCCGAGCACGATGGTGAAAAGCCCCGCGGCCTGGCACGCCACGGCCACCACGATCACCACGGGAACCCCCCAGCCGCCGGCAAGCAGCCCGCCGGCGAACGGGGCGAGCGCGCCGGCGAGCTCGGCGACGGAGCTCGCGACCGCGATCCGCATGGGAAGATCCGGTCGGCTCCCGAACTCGAGCACCAGGTTCTGCGCCGACATCTGGAAGCCCCCCGCTCCGGCGCCGAGCCCGAGGTAGGCGAGAAAGACCGTCCCGAAGCCCTGCGCGGCCAGGAGGAGCAGCCCCGCACCCATCCAGAGGCCGAGGGCGAGGGCGATGGTGAAGCGGAATCCACGCCGGTCCGCCGCGATCCCCCAGAGAAGGTTCCCGAGGCTCTGGGCGAGCACGAAGGCCGCCGTGAGCAGGCCGAGCTGCGCGCCGCCGATCTCGGTGCGGGTGGCGGCGTGGAGGATGTAGAAGGGCATGGCCATGCGCCCGGCCGTGCCCAGCGCCCGCCCGAGCACGTACCGGCGGTAGCCGGGATCGGCACGGAGCAGCCCCGGCAGCTCGCGCACGCGGGGAAGCAGGGCCGACGAGCGCCGCACCACCGGAGCCGCCGGCTCCCGAACGAAGAGCAGCATGGCGAGGCCGAGCGTCGTCAGGCCGAAAGCGAGCAGGAAGGTGGCCGCGTGCCCGTTGCCGAGCGCATGGCGGGCGACGAGGACTCCGCCCAGGGCACCCACCCCCGCCGCGGTGACGCCCGAGAGCGCGTTGCGGACCCCGAGCAGGACTCCGCGGCGGTGCACGGGGATCACCTTCGACACCAGGAAGTTGAACACCACCCCCTGGATCCCGAGAAAGAAGCCGAAGAGCAGCAGGAAGATCCACGTCGCCACGAGGGCCTCGCGAGCCGGGAGGAGCAGTCCAGCCAGCGCGATTCCGAGCAGCTGGACCCGCATCAGGCCGCCGACCAGAAGACCGGTGGGCAGCACCCGCCTCCGGTGCTCGATGAAGGTGGCGCCGATCACAGGCGAGAGGAACATCCCGAGGGACTGCAGCGCCCGCCCGGCCCCGACCGCGAGCTCCGAGCCGGAGAGGGCGAAGAGGTAGTCGGGAACGAAGGTCGGCGCGTGGATCAGCCGGAACCCGGTCTGGCCGAGAAGACCGTGGGCCAGGTGGGCCGCGTAGTTCCGGCGGAGCTGCGACTCCACCTCCCGGTGGAATTCCTCCTCGGCCGCCTCCGGTGATTTCACGCGGGACGGCGCGGGGGACGTGCTCACGGGCGACCGGCCGGCGCATCCGCGCGGAGCACGCGACGCGCGATCCCGGCCAGGTACACGGAGCCCGCGGCCACGAGGAGATCCCGCGGGCCGCTCCGCCCGAGGGCGGCGGCGAGGCAGCGCCGGGGATCGTCCTCCGCGATCACCGGCACGCCGGCGAAGCGCCCGCGCACCCGCGCGGCGAGCTCGCCCGACGGAAGGGAGCGGAGAGGCTCGGCCCGCGTCGTGAACACCTCGGTCGCGCCCGGCACCAGGAGACCGAGCAGGGCGTCGATCTGCTTGCCCGCGGAGACGGACAGGACGAGTCGAAGGTCCTTGCGGGGAAGCCCCTCGAGGACCGACGCGAGCGCCCGGGCGGAAGCGGGCGTGTGCGCGGAGTCCACCAGCCGCAGCGGCTTCCGGCCGACCACCTCCACCCGCCCGGGGAGCACCGCCCGCCCGAGGCCCCGCGCGTGTGCGAGCGCCTCCCCGTCGGTGCCGAGCCGATCCGCGTAGCCGGGTAGCCGGCGGGCCGCGGCCACCGCCAGGGCGGCGTTGACGGTCTGGTGGGCGCCGGCCACCGGGAGCTCGGCCTCGACCTCGAGCGGCCCCGGCGCCCCGGCACCCCCCGCATCGCGAATGCGAAACCGCTGCGCGGAGCAGGGGTGGACGGGACCCGGGAGGGGCTCGACCCGGAGATCGCGCCCGAAGCGCACCACCGGCGCACCGAGCTCCCGCGCCCTCGCCTCGACCACGTCGAGCGCCTCGGCCGCGAGGGCGCCCACCACCACCGGCCGCCCGGCCTCAAGGATCCCCGCCTTCTCGCGGGCGATGGCCGCGAGGGTGTCGCCCAGGCGGTCGGTGTGCTCGAGCTCGATGGAGGTGATGCAGGCCACCCGGGCGCGGGCGGCGTTGGTGGAATCGAGCCGGCCGCCGAGGCCCACCTCGATCACGGCGTAGTCGACTCCGGCCCCCCGAAAGAGGAGGAAGGCCGCCGTCGTCGTCACGTCGAACCAGGTGGGGGTGGGCTGGCGGTCGTCTTCGCGCAGGGCCTCCACCGCGGGGCGCAGCACCTCGAGCGTGCCCTCGAGCTCGCCTTCGGAGACGGGCGTGCCGTCGACCCGAAAGCGCTCGGTCCAGCGCTCGAGATGGGGCGAGGTGAAGGTACCCACGCGGTGACCGCCCGCCCGGAGCACGGCCTCGGCGAGCAGGGCCACCGAGCCCTTTCCCTTGGAGCCGGCCACGTGCAGGATCCGGAGATCCCGCTCCGGATGGCCCGCCCGGTCGAGCAGAGCCCGCACCGGCCGGAGATCCACGCGGAGGGACGCGGCCCTTCCCGGCGTCCGCTCGAGATCGATCAGCCGCTCCAGCCACCGGATCGGCGGACGCCCTGCCGCCATGGAGCCCTCCGCCGGGGCGGCGGCCCCGGGCCGCCCACCCCGGCCCGCATCCGCTCGAAAGGAACCGCGCGGGGTCCGAAGAACGCCCCCGCAGCTCAGCCGTGGGCGGTCACTGCACCGAGTACCGCTTCCACTCGCGGTACTGCTTGATCGCGGCGCTCGTGGACTCGGCCGCCGGGTAGAAGAACTTGACCGCATGCCCGCAGACGCGGCAGATCTTGTAGCAGAACTTGAACCCGTCCACTTCCTGCACCTTGCCGATCGTCTCCCGGTTCTCGTCGGTGCAGCAACGCGAGGGATAGGGCGGCGACACGATCTTCCGGGGGTAGTCGTTCCGGGGCTTCTCGGTGGTGGAGTACCGGATGATGTTCTTGGTGGGACGGTGTGACCGCGCGTTCTGGTTCTGCTTGCGGATGTTGCTGCCGATTCGTCTCAAGTCTCACTCCTCGTGGCCGCGGCCCGGCCTGTCGCGTCGCCTGCCAGCTCGCGAAGGAGAGCCGATTCGTCCCGAAAGGGGGTGCGGCACGGCGGCCCGGACGCGAACAGGAGACGCCCCCTGCCGGACCGGCCGAGCGCCAGGATCGCCGCGCTCCGCGTGCCGTACCCCTCCCGGT
>JALSIO010000332.1 GCA_026989995.1 Myxococcales bacterium | reverse complement strand
AGCGCCTTGCCGTGATCGGGGCGGGCGCGATCGGTTGCGAGCTGGCCCAGGCCTTCGCCCGGCTCGGCGCCCGCGTCTTGCTGATCGAGGCCGCAGGCCGCGTGCTCCCGCGCGAAGAACCCTTCGCCTCCGAGCGGGTGGCCGGGGGACTGCGGGAGGACGGCGTGGAGCTCCTGCTGGGCGCCACCGTGGAGGGCGTCGCCCTCGAGGGCGGAGGCCAACGCGTGCTGGCAGTCCGGATCGGGGACACCCGGCGAAGCGTTCGCTGCGATGCCCTCCTCCTCGGCGTGGGGCGGGTCCCCAACGTCGAGGGGCTCGGCCTCGACGAGGCCGGCATCGCCTGGGATCCCCGGCGCGGCGTGCGGGTGGACGACTTCCTCCGCACCACCTCGCCGCGGATCTACGCGGCGGGCGACGTCTGTCTCGAGCAGAAGCTGACCCACGCCGCCGATGCCGCCGCGCGGGTCGCGGTGCGAAACGCGCTCTTCCCCGGGCGCCGTCGCCTCTCGCGGCTGGTGATCCCCCGCTGCACCTACACCGATCCGGAGGTGGCCGGGGTCGGCCTGACCACCGAAGAGGCAGAGCGGCGGGAGACCCCTGTGACGGTGCACCGGCTGGAATTCGACCGGGTCCACCGGGCGCTCCTCGAAGGCGAGGAACGCGGCGCCATCGAGGTGCTGGTGCGGCGCGGAAGCGACCGGATCGTCGGTGCCACCGTGGTGGGCGCCCACGCCGGCGAGACCATCGCCGAGCTCGGCCTCGCCCTCGAGGCCGGGGTGGGTCTCCGCCGCCTGGCCGAGCTGGTGCACCCCTACCCCACCCGCTCGGAGGCGGTTCGCACCGTGGCGGCAGCCCACCTGAGAGGCCGGCTCACCCCCCGGCTGCAGCGCACGCTCCACCTCTACTTCCGCGCCGGTCGCTGGCTGTCCCGTACCGGCGACCGGCTGCGCGGCCGCACCCCGCGAGCCCGGGCGACCCCCGCGGCGGGGGGCGGATCGCGCGACAGCTAGGCTCCGGGCCTGGCTCCCGACCTGGGTCCCGAGCGGGCGCCCAGCCGGGCTTCCAACCAGGTCCCAACCAGGTCCCAACCGCGGCACCCCCGCCGCCACGCGCATGGAGACGCCCGATGCCCGTCGAACCCTTGGCACCCAGCCGCCCCGCCCCCACCACCCCGTCGACCCCCGCCACCCCCACCGTCTTCGACGACGCGGTGGCGCGGCTCGGCCGCATCGGCGGCGAGGCCGGCATCGAGGAGGAGATCCTCGAGTCCCTCCGGCGGCCCGCAGCGACGCTCACCGCCAACCTGCCGGTGCGCATGGACGACGGATCCACCCGCTACTTCGAGGCCTTTCGCTGCCGCTACAACGACGTCCGCGGGCCGGCCAAAGGCGGCATCCGCTTCCACCCCGCGGTCGACCGGGAGGAGGTCCAGGCCCTCGCGCTCTGGATGACGCTCAAGTGCGCCGTGGTCGACCTCCCCTACGGCGGCGGCAAGGGCGGGGTCGTCGTCGATCCGAAGTCGCTCTCCCGGATGGAGGTCGAGCGCCTCTCCCGGGCGTACATCCGGGCCACGGCGGGCTTCATCGGCCCCGACACCGACATCCCCGCGCCGGACGTCTACACCAACGAACGGATCATGGGGTGGATGGCCGACGAGTACGAGACCATCGTCGGCCGCAAGGCGCCCGCGGTGATCACCGGCAAGCCCCTCGCCCTCGGCGGAAGCCACGGCCGAGAGGAGGCGACCGGACGGGGAGCCTGGCTCGTGATCCGCGAGCTCGCCCGCAGCCTCGGCTGGCAGCCGTCGTCGATCCGGGTCGCCGTCCAGGGCTTCGGGAACGCGGGCTACCACCTGGCGCGCCTGCTCCAGCAGGACGGCTACCGCATCGTGGCGCTCAGCGACTCGAAGGGGGGCATCTACTCGGAGAAGGGCTTCGACGTGGAGAGCGTGCGGTGCGAGAAGCTCGCCTCGAAGGAGGTCCGCGGGGTCTACTGCGAGGGATCCGTCTGCCACGTGGTGGACCACGAGCGCATCTCGAACGAGGAGCTTCTCGAGCTCGACGTGGACCTGCTCGTGCCCGCCGCCCTCGAGGGGGTGATCGGGCCGGCGAACGCGGACCGCATCCGCGCCCGGGTGATCGCGGAGGTGGCCAACGGCCCGGTCCGGGGCGAGGTCGACCGGGAGCTCTTCGAGCGCGGGGTGATCGTGCTGCCGGACGTGCTCACCAACGCCGGCGGCGTCACGGTGAGCTACTTCGAGTGGGTCCAGAACCGGCAGGGCCTCCGCTGGCCCCTCGACGAGGTGCGCCGCCGCCTGGCCGAGATCCTTCCCGCGGCCTTCCGGGAGGTCCACGGACTCGCCCGCTCGGAGGGGATTCCGCTCCGGGACGCGGCCTACCGGCTGGCGCTGCGCCGCATCGCCGACGCCACTGCGGCGCAGGGCACCCGCACCTTCTTCCGGGGCTGAGGGCCGGCCTGGAGGAGCACCGTGTGGGAATCGGATGGGAACCGGGCGGGAACGGGGTGGGAGCGGCCCCGGCAGCCAGCCCGGCGCAGCCGGCGGGGCCGCGCCCGCCGGCGGGACCTGCCGGTCGCGGCGCCGACCCGCGGGCTCGGCGGCTCGAGGAGGGCGCCCCGCCCCGGCCGCCCGGACGTTGCCGAAGCCGGCGCCCGTGCGGGGCCTCCGGCGGGCGCCTCCTGGAGCCCCAGCCATCGGTTCGCAAGCCGGATCGCCAGGAGGTGTGGAGCAGGAACCACCGGTGCTGCCACAGGGGCGAATGGCAGGCCCGCGGGATCGAGCCTTCCGTCGAGGATCTCCGTCACCGCCTCCGCGGTGCGCGAGGCCAGATCGTCCAGGATGCGCTCTCCCATCCCCGCGGAGGCGCCGGCGGGCCCACCGGCGCGGGTATCGCCGACCCGATCCTCGGGCCGGATCCCGTCGATCCCGTGGAGCACGCCGTCGAGCTCCGCACTGCCGTCCGTCAGCCGGCCGAGCATCAGCGAGAAGAGGGCCACCATCCGGATTCCGGTGCGCCGGCGGACGCGGTCGCAGGCCCGCTCGATGGCGAGGAAGTGGCGGGGCCGCCGTGAAAGTTGCCCACCACCACGGCCCGGAAGCCCTGCGACCCGAGCGAGCGGCCGAGCTCCTCGATCACCCGGGCCGTGGTGAGGGGGTGGAAGGTCAACGATCCGGCCTGGGGCACGGTGTCGCCGGCCACGTGGAAAAAGGGCAGCTCGAGAAAGGTCCGGGGCCGGTGGCGCCCGGGGAGGAAGCGCAGGGTGCGCCGGGCAAACCCCGTCCCCTCGAGCGCATCGGCGCCGAGCGGCAGGTGCGGACCGTGCACCTCGAGGGGCGAGCAGGTCACCAGGACGACGACACGGGATCGGTCGATCTCA
>JALSIO010000331.1 GCA_026989995.1 Myxococcales bacterium | reverse complement strand
GGCGGGCCCGGGGCAACGCCCGTCGCGAGAAGGAGCTCTCGATCCTGGTGCAGAAGGGCGCCCGTCTCTTCGAGGAGGCCGGCGAGCCCGGCCGGGCGCGGGATCTGCTGGTGCGCGGCGGGCGGCTGGCCGAGGCGGCGGAGGTCGCCGTCCGACAGGGGCACTTCGAGGAGGCGGCCGAGCTCTTCCTCCGTGCCGGCGACGCCCCGCGCGCGGCCGATGCCTACCGCAAGCAGGGCCGGCCGGACGAGGCGGCCCGCGTGCTCGGCATCTACTACCGCGACCGGGACGATCCCGAGGCCGCGGCGCGCCTGCTCGAGGAGGCCGGCGAGCACGCCGACGCCGCAGACCTGTATCGCAAGCTCGAGCGCCCCGCCGAGGCGGCCCTCTGCTACGAACGGGCCGGCGACATGGCCCAGGCCGCCGAGATGTTCCGCTGCGCCGGCGAGCTGCTGCGGGCCTCGGAGTGCTACGCCCGGGCGGGAGCCTTCGGTGAGGCGGCGGTCTGCTGCCAGGAGGCCGGCGACGCCGCACGGGAGGCGGAGTACCGCGAGCAGGCCGAGGACTTTCTCGGGGCCGGGCGGCTCTACCGCGAGCTCGAGCGCGGGGAGGACGCCATCCGCGTGCTCCAGCGGGTTCCCGCCGAGAGCCCGGAGGCCGCCGAGGCGGCCGCGCTGCTCGGCGAGCTCTTCGCCGCCCGGGGCCTCGCCTCGCTCGCGGAGAAGAAGCTGCGGGAGGCCCTCGGCGACGCCGAGCCCGCGCCCGAGCGGCTCCCGGCCTGGTACGCCCTCGCGGGCCTGCTCGAGGAGCGCGGCGAGCTTCGCGAGGCGGTGTCGATCTACCAGAAGATCCTCGCCTGCGACTACCACTTCCGGGACGTGGAGCAGAGGTGCTCCGTGCTCCAGGACCGGCTCCGCCTCGAGCGGTCGGAGGTCCCCAGCGGGGACGGCGGGGATACCGCACCCACCTGCATGCCGGGCCGCTACCAGGTCGAGTCGGAGCTCGG
Organism: Myxococcales bacterium; assembly: GCA_026989995.1. Classification (GTDB taxonomy): domain Bacteria; phylum Myxococcota_A; class UBA9160; order UBA9160; family JALSIO01; genus JALSIO01. Next base: position 2,395 of record JALSIO010000331.1, on the reverse strand, counting down.
CCGCGGCGGGATGGGCATCGTCTACCGCGCGCGCGACACGGTGCTCGACCGCATCGTCGCCTACAAGGTGCTCCCGGATTCGCTGCGGGAGAATCCACAGGCGCTGCGGAACTTCCTGCGCGAGGCCAAGAGCGCGGCCCAGCTCAACCACCCGAACATCGTCACCGTGTACGACGCCGGGGAGCAGGACGGCCGCTACTACATCGCCATGGAGTACGTGGACGGCACCACGCTCAAGGCGATCCTTCGCAAGCGCAAGGTGATCGCGCCGGCGGGCGTGCTGCGCGTGCTGGTCCAGATGTGCGAGGCGCTCGCCTACGCCCATGACAAGAAGATCGTGCACCGCGACATCAAGACCGCGAACACCATGTGGACCCGCGATCGGAAGGCCAAGATCATGGACTTCGGGCTCGCCAAGGTGGTGGAGGAGGTCCGCAACCACACCACCATCGTGTCCGGGACCCCGTACTACATGAGCCCGGAGCAGACCCTCGGTCGCAACGTCGACCACCGGACCGACATCTACTCCCTCGGCGTCACGCTCTTCGAGCTCGCCACCGGCCAGCTTCCCTTCAAGGACGGGAACGTCCCCTACCACCACGTCCACACGCCGCCGCCCGATCCCCTCTCGGTCAATCCGAGGCTTCCGCCACTGCTCGCCCGGATCATCACCCGGTGCCTCCAGAAGTCCCCCGACCAGCGCTACCAGTCGGCCCGGCAGATCCTCGCCGAGATCCGGGCGGCCCGGGCCGCGCGGAGGTCCTGAACGCGGCATCGCGACGCATGGAATTCCCGGGCTGAAGCCCTACTCCTTGCGCGACGCGTCGTGACATCTGCGTCACGTACGTGACGATATCGTCACGTTCATGAAGCCTTCATTGAGGTCTGTCCCCGCGGGGATATCCGGCAGAGCCGCCCCCCGGAGCCGGCAAGTGCTTGCCGCTGGGGAGAAAATCCCGGACCCGGCGCCGGTCCGGCGCCCGCGTCCCGAGGTGGGCACGCCGATTGCTCAGTCGACGGGCCGGACGCCACCCCCGCGGCCGGTTTCCGTGCACCCCCTTGCGCACGGGCCGGAAGACGGGGGGCCTTGGGGGGGAACTTGGCCCAGTACACCATCGCGGAGAAGATCTCGTGCACCGGCCGCGGGGTCCACAGCGGGGAGCTCGTGCAGCTCACGCTGCACCCGGCACGCGTGGACACGGGGCTGGTCTTCCGGCGGGTCGACTGCGCGGGCGCACGCGATCTGCACCTCGGTCCCGACCTGGTGAGTTCGACGAGCTTCGCCACCCGGATCGGCGCGGGCGACTCCGCGATCGGTACGGTCGAGCACCTTCTCGCGGCCCTGCGTGGCCTCGGCGTGGACAACGCGCGCATCGAGGTCGACGGCCCCGAGATCCCGGTGATGGACGGCAGCGCCGCCTCCTTCGTCTACCTGATCCGGTCGGCCGGCATCTACGCCCAGAAGGGGCGGCGGCGCGTGATCCGCATCCGGCGACCGATCGAGATCCGCGAGGGAGACCGGTCGATCCGGATCGAGCCCGACCGGGCCTTCCGCGTGAGCTACCGGATCGACTACCCGCACCCCGTGATCGGCCGCCAGGAGCTCCACGACCTCGTGGTCGATCCGCGGAGCTTCGAGCGCGAGATCGCCCGGGCACGGACCTACGGGTTCCTCCGCGACGTCGATGCGCTGCGCAATGCGGGCTTCGCCCGCGGCGCATCCCCCGACAACACCATCGTGCTCGACGATCGCCGCGTGCTGAACCCCGAGGGCCTGCGCTTCCCGGACGAGTTCGTGCGCCACAAGGTGCTCGACCTCGTCGGCGATCTCGCGCTGCTCGGACTGCCCGTCCTCGGGCACGTGCGGGTGGAGCGCGGCGGACACGCCCTCCACCAGCGCCTCGTGCGCGCGATCCACGCGGAGTGCGTGGCACCCGCACCCGAGGCCCCGCCGCTCTCCGTCGCACAGCCGGCCTGGTAGCGCCCGCCGCGAGGCCACGCGCGGGCGCCGGCGGGGCCGGGCGTCGGCCTCCCCTCAGGGCGCGGCGACTTCCCGCGCCACCGCCCGGGCGACCCGGCGCACGAGATCCGAGGCGACCGGATCCCGCTCCACTGCGTCGCGCCGGAACTCCGGCGCCGCGGCCTCGGGCCCCGGTTCGGGCGTCCTGCAGAGCGCATCGAGGGCCGCGGCGAGCGCGAGCCCGGAGCGGTCGACGGCGAGCGCGGCCGCGAGCCCGCGCAGGCGGCGGCGGAGGTCGGCGAAGTCCACCTCACCGAGCAGGTCCGCGGAGAGGTCGCCGAGACAGCGTCGCGCGCGGCGCCGCGCCCTGCGGCCGAGGGCGCGGGCCAGAGCGTTGACCAGCCGGCCGTCGCCGCGCACCGGATCCGAGCCCAG
>JALSIO010000330.1 GCA_026989995.1 Myxococcales bacterium | reverse complement strand
TGTCGTAGAAGACCACCTGAACGATGCCCGCGTCGTCCACGGGACGGATCGCCCGCATGATCTTGACCACGTTGGTCACCTTGGTCGGATGGTCCGCCCTGTTCCAGGTCCCGTCCAGGCACACCACGATGCGCTTCATGGTCCCCTCCCGCGGCGACGGCCGTCACCAGCGACCTCGCCGCTACGACAGCGCTCCCCCGTCCAACAGGTCCGCGAACGACGCGAACGGCATGCGGAACCGCCGCGTCTCCAGCACCGCTTTCCAGCGGTCCGCCTCCTCCACCGTGATCGACCCGCACCGTATGGCGTCCACGATCAGATCCGGCGTCGTGCGCAGGCGATCCTCGCCGATGCGTTCCCGTACCAGGCGCCGTAAGGCCCGCCGCTCGTCCGACGCCACGAGCCAGCCGCGCGAGTGGGCGATGGCGAGGCAGGCGGCCTCCCCTGCCCCCAGCATCCGGCGGAGCCCCGCATAGTCGTCCATCTCGCCGAGATCCGTGATACGGACGAGGTCGAACATCCCGGCGCCGATCGCCGCATCCAGCCGGGCCGTCTGGCCGGGATCCGTCACCTCCAGGACCACCTCCTCGGGAACGGCGCACCGGTATGCGGGCAGTCCTCCAAGGATCTCGAGCCCCTCGACGTGCGCGAAGTTGATGACCACGTTCGCATCGAGCACCATCCATCGCGGTTCGCCGCCCATCCCTGCGCATTCCGATCCCGGCCGGCGCTCACGTCTCCCCAAGCAGCCTCAGCACCTCGCGCTCGGGCACCCTCGCCAGCGCGACCAGCTCCATCAGCTTGGCCCGGCTGATCAGCTCCTGCTGGTACGCCGCGACCGCCAGCGCCATGAAGCGCCCGTGCAGCTCCGTGTGAGGCGGATACTGGGCCTCCGGATCGGGGAGGCACATGATCCCGCGCGCCGTCCGGTCGACGCCCTGCTCGACCTGCAGCCGGAGCCCGTCGAACTCCTCCTCGCTCACGAGGCGAAGGCTGCGCAGCCGGTAGAGCGCGGCCTGCGTGCTGACCCCGAACACATGGGCGAGCTGCACGACGTCGAAGATCTGGACCGGCTGCGGGCCACGGCGGGCACGGTGCCGCCCCCGCACGACGGCCTCCTCGTCGTACACCTCCACGACCGGCCGGGCCGGCCGCCCCTTGCCCAGGCACGCAAGGAGCCCGTGGACCCGCTCCGCCGGCATGAGAAAGGCCGCCGCGAAGGCGTTGGCGCGCACCTCGAGCAGCGTCCCGCGGTCCGCGCTCCGGCTCACGGTCCCGACCCGGTCGCGGTCGAGCAGCACGTGGGCGTACTCGTGCGCGTAGGAGAACCGCCGCCGCAGGACGCCGTGACGTCGGTTGACCATCACCAGGATCCCGACGCCCTCCTCGCGTATCGTCAGCCCCGAGACGCCCTCGGGGAGATCCACCGTGGCGGCACGCACGCCCTGGGCCTCGACGAGCGCCGCCAAGTCGGGAATGGGGCAGTCGCCGAGACCGAGCCGGGAACGCTCCTCCTGGGCGATGCGCTCCCCCTGGCGCACGGCCTCCCACCGGCTCTCCGGCGGCGGCAGCGGATACTGGGCAGGGACGCAGCACTCGCACCCGGCCCCGAGCAGCTCCTCGAGGGCCGACAATTCCCGCCCGAGCGCCACGTAGCGGCGCAGCTCGGCGGCCACCACCTCGTCGCCCGCCAGCTCGGGGTCTGCGCGGAAGAGGACGGTCAGGGCATCCTCGGCATCGAACCGGGGACTCAGGAACGAGCGGATGTCCCGCCCGTAGAGGTAGGCCAGGCGGTCGAGCTCCAGGCTGCTGACCTCGCGGTTGCCCAGCTCCATCTGGGCGACCGTGGCGCGGGAGACGCCCAGCCTCTCGGCCACCTGCTGCTGGGTCAGGCCGCACGCCTCCCGCGCCCGGCGCAGGCGGCGCCCCAGCTCCCGACGATCGATCATCGCGCCCCTCCCAGGACCACCCGGGCCAATCCCGGACCACCCGATTACGCCTGATATGTTAGAAAACCTAACGTTATTTTGCAATAAAAATAACGAAACGTTAACTATTTGTTTTTACGGCCTCAGGCCGCCCACCGCACGGAGAGGACCTCGGCCTGCTCGAGGACGGTCTGCGTGGCCTTCTCCTGCTTGTCGGGCGGGTAGCCGTGCTTGCGCAGGATGCGCTTGACGATCACCCGCAGCTTCGCCCGGACGTTCTCCCGCACCGTCCAGTCGATGGTGACGTTCCTCCGCACGGCCTCCACGAGCTCGCGGGCGATCGCCTTCAAGGTCTCGTCGCCCAGCACCTTGACCGCGCTGTCGTTGGTCTCCAGGGCGTCGTAGAAGGCGACCTCCTCCTCCGTGAGCCCGAGCCGCTCGCCGCGCCGCTCGGCCTCCCGGAGCTCCTTGGCCAGCCCGATCAGCTCCTCGATGACCTGGGCGGCCTCGACGGCCCGGTTCTGGTAGCGCCGGATCGTGCGCGCCAGCATCTCGGCGAAGGACCGGGACTCCACCACGTTCGTGCGCGCCCGCCGCCGGATCTCGCCCTGCAGGAGACGCTTGAGCGCCTCCACCGCCAGGTTCTTGTAAGGCGTGCCGCGCACCTCGGCCAGGAACTCCTCCGAGAGGATGGAGATGTCGGGCTTGTCCAGCCCGGCCGCCGCGAAGATGTCCACGACCCCCTGCGGCGCGATGGCCTTCTCCACGATCTGCCGCACGGCGTGCTCGGTGTCCACCTCCCCCGGCTTGCCGTCCGGCGTGCGCTTGGCTAGCGCAGTGGCGACCTGCTGGAAGAAGGCCACGTCGTCGCGGATCGGCATCGCCTCGTCCGCGGGCGTTGCCAGGGCGAACGCCCTGGACAGGTCGCGCACGGCGTCCCGGAAGCGCTTCTCCCCGTCCTCGAGACCGAGCACGTGGTTCAGCGCCGCCCGGACCAGGTCGAGGCGCGCCTCGGGCGGGCCCGTGTGCCAGACCGCCCAGTCGAAGCCGTGCATGAGGTCGCGGCACACCTCGTACTGCTCCCGCATCACGGCCACCGCCTCGCGCTGGTCGATGGCCGTCCGCCCCGTCCCGCCGCTCTCCGTGTAGGTGGCCAGCGCGCGCCTGAGCTCGGCGGCGAGGCCGATGTAGTCCACCACCAGCCCGCCGGGCTTGTCGCGGAAGACGCGGTTCACGCGGGCGATGGCCTGCATGAGGCCGTGGCCCCGCATGGGCTTGTCCACGTAGAGGGTGTGGAGGCTCGGGCAGTCGAAGCCGGTCAGCCACATGTCCCGCACGATGGCCAGCCTGAAGGGGTCCTCCGGGTCACGGAAACGGTTGGCGAGGCGCTCCCGGCGGGGCTTGTTGCGGATGTGCGGCTGCCACTCCGGCGGGTCCGAGGCCGAGCCCGTCATGACCACCTTCACGGCCCCCTC
>JALSIO010000329.1 GCA_026989995.1 Myxococcales bacterium | reverse complement strand
TTCGAGATCGGGTTCAAGCGCTACGCGGACGACCTCACCCCGATCCATCCGGAGACCGCGCTCACCCACGAGCCGGACGGGGCCGGGATCGAGGGCGCCCGCGTGCTCGTGGTCGACGACGTGCTCTACACCGGGCGGACCCTTCTCGCGGCGGCGCAGTGGGCGCTCGCGCGGGGTGCAGCCCGGGTCCAGGCGGCGGTGGTCTGCGCCCGGGATTCGAGGGAGGTGCCGCTCGAGGCCGCCTTCGTGGGGCGCCGGCTCGAGGTGGGTCGCGGGACCGCGATCGAGGTTCGGATTCCGCCCTTCGATGCCGCCAAGGGCATCGCACTGGTCGCACTTCGGCGGAGCCCCTGATCAACGGCCCGCGAGCCGCCGCGCGGCCTCCCGGGCCTCGGCCTCGAGGCGCTCGGAGACGCGGACGGGATAGGGCGGCTCGGCCGGTGCAAGCCCGCGAACCGCGTCGGGCAGGCGGGCGATCTCGTCGCGTGCGCGCTTTCGCGCCTCTTCGAGGTCTCCGACCTCGAGCCGCCGCCCGCCCTCCATCGCCCTGCGGAGCAGCGGGCGAGCGCCGGGCACCGACTCGTCGGCCGCGGTGACGACGTCGCCGCGGGCGATGCCGCCCTCCTCGAGCCGGTGGACCTGTTTGCGACCCGGGAGCACGCGCTTGCCGGGGGAGAGCTTGACACGTCCGCGCCCCCCGTACTCGACGAGCTTGTAGGCCATGTCGAGGTAGGGCGCGTCGTGGGAGACCCCCATCCGCGTCCCCACCCCGAAAGCGTCGATGGGGGCCCCGCGGGCGAGCAGCCGCTCGATCTCCCACTCGTCGAGGCTCCCGCTGGCGAAGATGCGCACGCGCCCCAGGCCGGCTGCATCGAGCAGGGCCCGTGCCTCGCGCGCCAGCTCGGCCAGATCCCCCGAGTCGATCCGGATGGCCCGAACGCGGAAGGCCTCCCCGAGCTCCCGGGCGAGCGAGATCACCTTCCGTACGCCCTCGAGCGTGTCGTAGGTATCCACGAGCAGGACCGTCTCCGGGTAGAGGCTGACGAAGGCGCGAAAGGCCTCGAGCTCGTCGTCGTGGGCCTGGATGTAGCTGTGGGCCATGGTGCCGGCGATGGGAATGCCGTAGACGCGCCCGGCGAGCACGTTGCTGGTGGCCGCCGCGCCCGCGACGTGGAAGGCCCGCGCGGCCTTCATCCCGGCATCCGTGCCGTGCGTGCGGCGCAGTCCGAAGTCGACCACCGGGCGGCCGCGGGCGGCCTCCACCACCCGGGCCCCCTTGGAGGCCAGAACCGTCTGGAGATGGACCTGGTTCATGACGAAGGTCTCGGCCAGCTGGCCCTCGGGAAGCGGCGCCTCCACCTCGAGAATCGGCTCGCCCGCGAAGACGGGGGTGCCCTCGGGCACCGCGTAGACGTCGCCCGTGAAGCGGAAGCCCTCGAGCCAGTCCACGAACTCCGGCCGGAACTCGGGACGCCCGCGGAGGAAGCGGAGCGCGTCCCCGGAGAAGCGCAGCGTCTCGAGATAGTGGAGGGCATCGTCCAGCCCACAGGCCAGGAGGAAGTTCCGATTCGGGGGAAGACGCCGGACGAAGAGCGAGAAGACCGCGCGCCCCGCCATGCCCTCCGACCGGTAGGCCTGGAGCATGGTGAGCTCGTAGAGGTCGGTCAGAAGCGCCGCGCTGCGCTCGTCGACCACGGGGCTCGGCGCCCGCTCAGGCATCCTCCACCTTCACCCCGGCGCGCTCCATCTCGGAGAGGGCCTCCCGGCCGGCGGCGGGATCCACCGGTCGGGTCGCGTCGCGCAGCAGGAGGACCTCGAACCCCGCCTTCCGGGCATCGAGGACCGTCGCCCGCACGCAGACGTCGAGGGCCAGCCCGCCCACCACGAGCCGCCGGACCCCTCGGCGCCGGAGGTGGACGGCGAGGCCCGTCTCGTCGAAGGCCGAGTACTGGTCGCGGTCGAGGCGCACCCCCTTGGCGACCTTGACCACCTCCTCCGGCAGCTGGAGATCGGGGTGGTAGGCGGCGCCGGGAGTGTCCTGCACGCAGTGGGGCGGCCAGGGGCCTCCCTGCTCCCGGAAGCTCGGGTGGCCGGGCGGGTGCCAGTCGCGGGAGGCGTAGACCGGCACGCCCCGGCCCCGGGCGGCCCGGAGCCAGGCGTTCAGCGGCGGGATGACCTCGTCGCCGCCTGCGACGGGGAGCGCGCCACCCGGACAGAAATCGGGCTGCACGTCGACCACCAGGACGGCATCCCCCTGCTCGAGTCGTCCGGACGGGTCGGCCATGTCCTCCCCCTGGCCGGGAGCCGGGCGGTGGACCCGGTCCCCCGGCTACGGCTCCGGCTTCTCCTCCTGCCGGAGCCGGCGGATCCACGCGAGCGCCTCCTCCTCCGAGACGTCCGTCCACCGGCGGTAGGCGTCGGCCACGGCGAAGCTCGGGCCCGAGCGGAGGTTGGCGCAGACGAGGGTATCGACCTCCGAGAGCACCCGGTCGGCGCTCACGTCGTGGGCGCTCGGCACCGCCACGAGCAGCCTCCGCGGGCGGGCGTGGCGCACGGCCGCGAGCGCCGTGCGCAGCGTCACGCCGGAGGCGAGCCCGTCGTCCACGACCACCACCTCGCGGTCCCGGAGCCGGTCGGCGAGGCCCTCCGCCCCGAACCTCGCCGCCCGGCGCCGGACCTTCTCGACGGTGGCGGCGAGATCGCGCTGAACCTGCTCCTCGCTCAGTCCCACGCGCTCGACGAGGCTGCGGTCGATGCAGATGGTTCCGTCGAAGGCCACGGCCCCGTAGCCCGCCTCGGTGGTCCACGGGAAGGTCACCTTCGAGACCACGAGGGGCTCGAGGCCGACGCCGAGCGCCGAGGCGAGGGTGGCCCCCACGGGCACGCCGCCCGCCGGGATCGCGGCCACCACGGCGTCCGGGGAGATCTCCGTCTCGAGCATCTCGGCGAGGACCCGCCCGGCATGGACGCGATCGGCGAAGACCCCGACGCGGCCGCGAAGATCCGGTCGGTCGACCAGCCGGCCCGAGACCCCACCGCTCAACGGAACAGCCAAAAGGCCCCTCCCAAGGCCGCAACCAGCAGGAGCGATCCCGCGGCCACCTCGCGGCCCACCGCGCCCCGCTCGACGAAGACCACCAGTCCGGCCTTCACGGCGGTGTTCGCGACTGCCGCCAGCAGGATACCGCTCCGGGCGAGGTCGGCAGGGAGCTCGCCGCCGGCGAGGTGGGCGAGCGAGAGGGAGATGGCGTCCACGTGCGCGAGCGCCGCGAACGAGGTCACGAGGTACACCGCACCCGGGCCCGCCAGCTCGAGGGCGCCCCTCGCGCCGAGCAGCAGGAGGGCGATCAGTCCTCGCAGCCGCAGGGCCGGCCCGAGCTCGAAGGGGTTCCGGAGCGGCACGGGCCGCGC
>JALSIO010000328.1 GCA_026989995.1 Myxococcales bacterium | reverse complement strand
CCGCCGCCGAACTGCGGGCGGGGTGCTCAACCACGGGCGCGCGGCGGCAGGGACGCGGGCTTCCGGGGAAGGGGCATGGCCGCCAACATACGGACCCGCGGCGATTCCGGCAGCCGCGGCGGGCTCGTCCGGGGCGCCTCGCCGCCCCGAGCCGCGGCTCGCGGCCCGGGAGCCGACTGCCTAAGCTCGCGCCCATGCGCAACCGACGACCCTGGATGCGCCTCGATCCGGAGGCGCGCGCCGAGGCCCGCCGATACCCGCGACCGATTCCAAGCCGGGCCCTCGTCCGGAAGCTCCTCCGCGACCGCGGGGTCCCCCTCACGCTGCGCGACATGGCGGAGGCGCTCGAGCTCGACGCCCGGGAGCGCCGCGGCCTCGAGGCCCGGCTGCGCGCCATGGTGCGGGACGGCGAGCTCATCCGGAACCGCCGCGGGGGCTTCTGCCTGGTCGACGAGCTCGACCTCGTCACCGGCGTGGTCCGGGGTCACCCCGACGGCTACGGCTTCGTGATTCCGGAGTCCGGAGGCGACGGCGACGTCTACCTTCCGCCCCGCGCCATGCGGGAGCTCTTCGACGGGGATCGGGTGGCGCTCCGCATCGTGCGACGCGACCGCCGCGGCCGGGCGGAGGGCGAGGTCGTCGAAGTCCTCGAGCGGCGCACCGAGACCATCGTGGGGCGCCTCTTCCGCGACCGCGGCGTCACCTTCGTGGTGCCGGAGAACCGGCGGATTCCCCACCGCATCGTCGTGGCACCGGGGGCCGACGGCGGGGCGCGCCAGGGGCAGGTGGTGGTCGTCCGGCTCGTCGAGCCCCCGAGCCGCCACGGGGAGCCCATCGGCGAGGTGATCCAGGTCCTCGGAGAGCCCGACGCGCCGGGCATGGAGATCGAGATCGCCATCCGCAACCACGGACTTCCCTGTGAGTGGCCCGACGAAGTCCGCGCCGAGGTCCGGAAGCTCGGCCGAAGCCTCTCCCGCGCGGCCCTGCGGGACCGCGACGACCTCCGCGAGCTGCCTCTGGTGACCATCGACGGGGAGGACGCACGGGACTTCGACGACGCCGTCTTCTGTGCCCCCACCCCCTCCGGTTGGCGGCTCACGGTGGCCATCGCCGACGTGGCCCACTACGTCGAGCCCGGCTCCGCGCTCGATCGCGAGGCGCTGCGCCGCGGCACCTCCGTCTACTTCACCCGGCGGGTCCTGCCCATGCTGCCCGAGGAGCTCTCGAACGGCCTCTGCTCGCTGCGGCCGGAGGAGGACCGGCTGGCGGTCGTGTGCGAGCTCCTGGTCTCCCGGGACGGCTCCCTCGGGCGGGCCCGTTTCCGGGAGGCGGTGATCCGCTCCCGGGCGCGCCTCACCTACACCGAGGTGGCGGCCCTGCTCTACCGGGGCGACGCCGCGCTGCGGCGCGGCCGTGCATCCCTGCTTCCCCACCTCGAGGAGCTCGACCGGCTCTACCGAGCGCTCCGGCGGGCCCGGCGCCGCCGCGGCGCGATCGACTTCGACCTCCCCGAGGCCTACATCGAACTCGGCGAGGACCGCCGGATCGAGTCCATCGGCACCTACGAACGCAACGACGCCCACCGGATCATCGAAGAGTGCATGATCGCCGTCAACGTCGCCGCGGCGCGGATGCTCGGGCGCCGCCGGCTGCCCACGCTGTACCGCGTGCACGACGCGCCCCCGCCGGACAAGCTCGAAGAGCTGGCCGACTTCCTCGAATCCCTCGGCATCCCCTTTCCGCGGGCCCGCTCGGTCCGGCCCCTGCACTTCGCGCGGGTGCTCGACCGGGTGAAGCGGAGCCCCCACCGGACCCTCGTGGAGACGGTGATGCTCCGCTCCATGGCCCGGGCCTGCTACGACCCGGACAACCGGGGTCACTTCGGCCTCGCGCTCCCGGAGTACGTGCACTTCACCTCACCCATCCGGCGCTATCCGGACCTCCTCGTCCACCGCGGAATCAAGCACCTTCTCCGCGGTGGGCGGCCTCGCGCCTTCGCCTACGACCGCGCGGAGATGGAGCGGCTCGGGGCGCACTGTTCGATGACCGAGCGCCGGGCCGACGATGCGACCCGGGAGGCGATCGACTGGATCAAGTGCGAGTTCATGCGGGACAAGGTCGGCGAGGCGTTCGAGGGCAGCATCGTCGGAGTCACCCACTTCGGCCTCTTCGTGCAGCTTCGGGACTTCTTCGTCGAGGGGCTGGTGCGCATCGCTTCGCTCCCGAACGACTACTACGAGTTCGACGCCCGCCGGCACCGGCTCGTGGGCCGGCGGAGCGGGCGCGTCTACCAGCTCGCCTCCCCGCTGCGGGTTCGGGTCGCCCAGGTCGACATGGAGCAGCGGCGGATCGAGTTCGTGCCGGTGGAGCCGCCGACAGAAGCGCCCGAGCGCCCGCGACGGGGGCGCCGCCCGGCCCCGGCCGGTGGAGCCGGAGGGGCCTCCCGGCGGAAGAAGGGGCGGACGGGCGGCAGGCGGCGGAGGGCCGCGGCCGCTAGCCGCGGGAGGCGCCCGGAGCTGCACCGCACGGGCGCCGGGAACGGGCGGAGCCCGACCCGGAGGCGGGCCGGCCGCCGGGCGGCCGCGGACCCCGGATCCGGGCCTCCGCCCACCCGAGGACGGGTCGAAGCCGCGGACCGAGGAGGGCATGTGCCTCGTCGGCGGTCGCCCACCGGTACTCGTGGTGCTCCGGCCTCCCGAGCTCGGGGCTCACCGGAAGCGTGACCTCGCGGGCACGGGTCTGCGCGAGGTAGTAGCGGGCGATCTTGCCGCCGGCGTAGGGAGGCGTCTCGACGAAGTCGGCGCCCCACGTGAGCTCGATCTCGCCGATCCCCGTCTCCTCGCGGAGCTCGCGCCGTGCGGCCTCGAGGGGATCCTCGCCCTCTTCGACCTCGCCCTTGGGGAAGTCCCAGTACCGGAAGGCGCGAAGCAACAGGAACCGGGGGCCGTCCTCTCCGAACCACACGGGAATGATTCCCGCGGAAAGGCGTCGGCGCCCGCCCCCGCCTCGTCGCCCCTGCACGGCGGCGCCACGCGTCACGAAGCCCCCTCTCGGTGAACCCCGCCCCCCCGCAGCGCGGGCGGCACTCCCGGCCCCATCCAGACCCGACGGGCCGCATGCCAGGCGAAGAGGACAGCCGCCACTCCCTCGAAGACCCGGCCCGCGAGCAGCGCTTCCGGCTCCCGCGCCCGGAAGGTACCGGGGTGGCTACCCTTCGGGGCTCCATGGAAGCAGCCTCCCGGCCGCTGGTCGAGCTGCGCTCGGTCACCCGGGTGTGCGGTGCGGGTGCCACCCGCGCGCAGGCCCTCCGCGGAGTCTCGGTCGAGATCGCCGGGGGCGAGTTCGTGGGCCGTCATGGGCCCCTCCGGGTCCGGGAAGTCCACCCTGCTCCACCTGCTCGCGGGCATCGACCGACC
>JALSIO010000327.1 GCA_026989995.1 Myxococcales bacterium | reverse complement strand
GATCGCAGACTTCCGCCGGGTCGCCGCGGCACCACGCGCCGTGGTGGGCGGCACGCTCGGGCAGATCCTCCTGTTGCCGGCCATCAGCTGGAGCCTCACGACCGGACTCCGCTTCGATCCCGCCGTGAGCGTCGGGGCCTTCATGCTGGCGGCCACGCCCGGGGCGGGTCTTTCCAACATCCTCGCCTCGGTCGCCCGCGCGAACGTCGCCCTCTCGGTGACGCTCACTGCGGTCTCCTCGGTGCTCGCCGGAATCACGCTTCCCCTGGTGACCGCCTTCGCGCTGTCGCTGCACGACCAGCTCGGAGGTGCCGTGCGGGTGCCGGCCGAGCTGATCGCGCTCCAGCTCGCGGTCCTGCTCGGCCTTCCCATCGGTGGAGGCATGTGGATCAGGGCGCAGCGACCGGAGCTCGCCGCGCGGGTCGTGCCCTGGGCCCGGGGCGGTGTGGCCGCGGGCGTTCTCGCCCTCGTGGGGCTCGGGATCGCGGGCGGGGGCAGCTCGCTGCCAGAGGGCCCGCTCTTCCGGGAGGCGGCCGTCTTCTCGCTGCTGTGGACCGCTGCCGCCGCCCTCACGGGCTTCGCCCTCGCGCGGGCCCTGCGGCTGCCTCCGGACGACTCCTTCGCCATCGTGATCGAGTTCGGAGCCCGGAACCTCGGCATCACGGCCGCGGTCGCCATCGGCTCGCTCGGCAGGCTGGACCTCGCCCTCCTTCCCGGGGTCTACGCCATGGTGGGATTCCCGATCATGATGGCCCTCGCGGCTCTGCGCGTCCGCCTTTCCCGAAGCTGAGCCACCCGGGCCCGGACTCAGAAGAGCGCCGCCGCACGGTCGATGCACCAGAAGGCCGCGAGGGACCCCATGGCGTAGACCGGGATCCGGCCCACCCAGCCCGGGAGCCGGTGCAGGACCCCGTAGGCCGGCAGACCCAGCGCCAGCACCGACGCCAGGAAGGCGATCTGGCCGAGCTCGATCCCGAGGTTGAACGACAGCAGGGCGAGCGGAATCTCCTCGGCGGGAAGACCCACCTCGGCCAGGGCGCCCGCGAAGCCGAGGCCGTGCAGCAGCCCGAAGGAGAAGGACATCACCCAGGGCCTCCGGCGGAGGGGGCTCACGGGGCCCTCGTCGCCCCGCGCGAGCTCGACGGCGAGCACGAAGATGCTCGAGGCGATCAGGACCTCGACCGGCCCCTGTGGGATCCGGACGAGCCCGAGCGCCGCCGCGCAGAGCGTGACGCTGTGACCGAGGGTGAAGGCCGTGACCGTGACCAGCAGAGACCGGCCGACACCCACGAGGAGGAGGAGCCCGAAGACGAAGAGCAGGTGGTCCGGTCCGGTCAGGATGTGCTCGACACCGAACCGGAGGTAGCCGCGCACCACGGCACCGGGTCCCTGGCGCGGCGGGATCTGCCAGGCCGGCTCGTCGGCGCGCAGCACCCGCCTGAGGGCCCGCCCGTCGGCGAGCTCCACCCGGACGAGGGCGCTGACGCCCCCCTCGGCGAGCCCGGAGACGCCGACCCGGGCGCCGGTGAGCCCCGGCTCGCCGCAGTGGACGGTGAAGCGCACCACCGCGCTCGCGCCCTCGAGCCCGACCCTCCGCTCGCCGACCTCCCGGCAGCGCTCCGGAAGCACCGGCTCGAGGCGCACGCCAGGCGGCGTGAGGGCGGAGGTCTTGAACCGGACCTCCACCCGCCCCTGCGGGCCCTCCCGGAGCTCGAGCAGCGCCGGCGCGAGCGGATGGGCCGACGCCGCGAAGGCGAAAAGCGACGAGACCAAGAGGAGCAGGGCGTGGATCGCCCCTTCCCGGGTTCGGGCGCGCACCGTCCCGCGCGGCTGCCGCGCCACGCCCCCCGACCTCCTCAGCCGCCCCGGTAGCGGCAGCGGCTGGTGCACGTCTCCTGGACCTCGATCTCGGCCAGACCGGGCAGCGCGGGCTCGAGGCGGTGCCACAGCCAGCGGGCGAGAACCTCGCTGGTGGGATTCTCGAGCCCCTCGATCTCGTTGAGCAGGCGGTGGTCGAGCCGATCGAGAAGCGGCCGCATGGCGTCGTCGATGTCCGCGTAGTCGACCAGGTAGCCGCGCTCCTCCGGTACCCGCCCTGCCACCACCACCCGCACCCGGAAGGAGTGGCCGTGCAGCCGCCTGCACTTGTGCTCCTCCGGAAATCCGGGCAGGAAGTGGGCGGCCTCGAAGCCGAAGTCGCAGGCGAGCTCGACGTGCACCGCGCGCCCTCCGCCGGTCCGCGACGCGCTCCCGTACGTGACTTCCGCGGCCGGCTGGCCCGGACCTACTTGCGCTCGTAGGTTCCCACGAGCCGGTTCATGCCGATCAGGTGCGGTTCGATCCGCTCGAGGAGCTGCCACAGCGTGAGCCCGGGTTCGAGGCCGAGCTCGCGATCGAGGGCCAGGACCCAGAAGTAGTAGTGGTGGACGCCGTGGCCGTTGGGAGGCATGGGCCCGCCGTAGCCGGACTTGCCGAAATCGTTGCGCCCGGCCGTGTGCTCCGAGGTTCCCTCCTCGAGCGAGGTCACGGATCCGGGAATGTTGTAGAGCACCCAGTGCACGAAGCCGTAGGTTCCGCCGGAGACGAGCGGCGCATCCGGGTCGTGGCAGATCACCGCGAACGACCGGGTGCCCTCGGGAACCCGACTCCAGGCGAGCGGCGGCGAGACGTCCGCCCCCTCGCCGGTGTGGCGGGCGGGGATCGCACCCCCCTGCGAGAAGGCGGCGCTCGTGACGGTGAGGTCGGAGAGGGCGAATCCCATGGCATCTCCTCCTTGTCGGCGCCCGGAGGAGACTAGGCCCTCGCTCCCACCTTGGCGAGACGCCCGCCGTGCCCCCGGCACCCGTACGCCGCCCGCCATGGGCGCGGCGCCGCCGGACGCGGCCGCAGGCGCGGCCGGGCTCCCGCGGCCCGGGCTGCGGCCCGCGCGGGCGCCGCCGGGACGCGGCGCGATCAGGGCCGGTCGGCCACGCGGACCGTCCGCCGGCCGAGCAGGTCGGTCCGGGTGCTCCGAATCGTCTCGGGCCCGACGGGGCCCCCATCCGGGAACCGGAAGCGGAGAGCATCTTCGGGACACTGGACCACGCAGGCACCGCACACGATGCACTCCTCCGGCCGCCGGATCTCGACCCGCCGGGCGCGCCCGTTCATCCCCAGCACCCCCTTCGGGCAGACCCGCACGCACTCGGCCGCCCCCCTGCGGCGATCCTCGGCGCGGTCGATTCGGGCCGTGGCGGCCAGGGCATCCGCCGAGCTGGGGCAGAGCGACGTGGTTCCGGCCGCGTCGAGGGAGACCAGGGCCATCGATCCCGCGCAGACCCCGGTCCAGACGAGCAAGGGGCCGGACCCTCCCGTGCCGAGGGCGTCGAGCAGAGCGATTCCACCGAGCGCACCGACTCCGCCCACCCCGCAGAAGGTCCA
>JALSIO010000326.1 GCA_026989995.1 Myxococcales bacterium | reverse complement strand
AATCCTCCCCGGGCCAGATCCGGCCCCTGCGCCTTCCGGTTCTCGCTCACCTGCCGGCCGGAGCACCGGCCCCGGCCGCCTCGTCGGGCCCCTGGGCCTCGAGGATGCGCTCGATGTCGAGCAGGAACACCACCCGCCCGCCCGCGTGCCCCACCCCCCGCATCAGCCGCTCTGGCTGCGACCCGCCGGCCAGTCGCGGGGGCGCGGCGATCGAGTCCCGCGTGAGGTCGAGCACCTCGACCACCTCGTCCACCAACACCCCCTTCACCACGCCCCGTTCCGGAGCGCCGTACTGCACGACGATGATGACCGTCTGCTCCGTGGGATCGACGGGATCCATTCCGAGCGCCCGACCCAGATCGACCACGGGGATGACCACCCCCCGGAGGTTGATCACACCCCGGATGTGGGGCGCCGTGCGGGGGATCCGGGTGATCTCCAGGAGACCGATGATCTCGCGAACGACGCCGATCTCGAGGCCGTAGAGCCCGCCCCCGAGGCGAAAGCTCATGTACTTGCCCGGCGCTGCGGGCCGCCCCGGGGCAGAACCCGCCGAAGCCGGGGTCCCGTCGAGGGATGCCAACTCCATGTCCTCAACCTCCCTGGCCGGGCTCTCCGCCAGGCGCGGGGCCCCGCCGACCTCCCCGCCTCAGACCCGGGCCACGCCGGGCCAGGCCCCCCGCGAGGTGCACGGGTCGGGGAGGGCGAGCCGCTCGAGCTCATCCACCTCCAGGATGAGTCCCACCCGCCCGTCCGACAGGATCGCGCCCCCCGCCACGAAGGGGACCTCCCGCGCCAGGTCCCCGAGCCCCTTGATCACCACCTGTTGCTGGCCCACCACTTCGTCCACCCGAAGAGCCAGGCGCCGGCCCATCGTCTCGACCACCACCACCAGCGACGGCTCCGTCACCGCCTCCCCATCCGGTAGGCCGAGGAGCGCGCCGAGGTTCAACAGCGGGAGCACTTCGTCGCGGTGCCGGATCAGATCCGATCCGGAAAAGGAACTCAGGACGGAGGGCCGGGGACGGAAGGACTCCACGATGGACAGCGTCGGGACGATGGTGGTCTCGTCTCCGCAGCGCAGAAGGGTTCCGTCGATGATGGCGAGGGTCAGGGGCAGGACCAGCCGGAAGGTCGTGCCCCGCCGCGGCTCGGACTCGATGGCGATGCGGCCGCGCAGGCCTTCGACGTTCTGGCGCACCACGTCCATCCCGACACCCCGCCCGGAGATCTCGGTCACCTCGCGGGCCGTGGAGAAGCCGGGTGCGAAGATGAGGGCGAAGACCTCGGCGTCGGGCGGGCGCGACTCCCTCCGCACCAGGCCGCGTTCCACCGCCTTGGCGAAGATCCGGTCCGCGTCGAGTCCGCGTCCGTCGTCGGCGACCTCGATCACGATGCTTCCACCCTGCTGACGGGCCGAGAGCCGGATGCGCCCACAGGGGGGCTTGCCGACGTTTGCGCGCTCCTCGCGACCCTCGATGCCGTGATCCACCGCATTTCGGATCAGGTGGACGAGGGGGTCCGCGAGGGCTTCCACGATGCTCCGATCGAGCTCGGTGCCCTCCCCCTCCGTCACGAGCTCCACCTCCTTTCCGCTCCGGCGCGCGAGATCCCGCACCAGACGCGCCATCTTCTGGAAGAGACCGCCCACGGGGACCATCCGAAGCCCCATGGCCATGTCCTGGAGATCGCGGGTGATCTTCGCCAGCTGGCCCAGGGACTTCCGGAGCCGACCGGAGCGCACCTCCGCGAGCTCCGGCGCCGAGGAGACCATGGACTCGACGATCACGAGCTCGCCGATCGTTTCGAGCAGCCGGTCCACCCGGCCGAGGTCCACCTTGATCCGGTGGGGGGCCACCGACCCGGCGCCAGCGGGTTGTGGGGCCTGGGAGGTGCCACCCGCACCGGAACCGGCCTGAGGGGCGTCGCGGCCGGAACAGGGGCCCGTCGGCATGGAGGCGGGGGCTCCGTCGGACGACCTCGGCGTGGGAGCCGGAACCGACCCGAGGGTGGCCAGCCGCTCCATCACCGACGCGAATTCGTCGGGCAGCCGCAGCTCGTCCCGGCCCCCCGCGGAACGCTCCACCTCGTCGAGCAGGACCCGCATCGTTCCGGTCGCGTCCAGCACGAGCTCCGACGCGGCCTCGTCCAGACCCCTGCCCCGCTCCCGGAACTCGCCCAGGAGGCTCTCGGTGGCATGGGCGAGGCCGCTCACCGCCTCGAGGTCCAGGAAACCCGCCAGCCCCTTGATGGTGTGGAAGATCCGGAACAGCCCGTGCACCCGATCCGGAGACGACGCGTCCGCGCCTCCCATGAGCAGGCGATCGGCCTCGTCGAGACCCTCCCGGCTCTCCTCGAGAAAGTCGCCGAGCAGTGTCAGCGATTCTTCATCCACGACTGCGATCCCGAGGGCGCTGGCGCGCCTCCTCCTCCGGCGGAGGCGCGCCAGCGGCACCCGCCTCGAGCCAGCGTCTGGCCTCGTCCTGGGCCGCGGCGACGCACGCCAGGGCCGGATCCCCACGGCGGAATTCAGGTGCCGTGGGATTGCTCTGCAGGACCAGGAGACGGGCGGCCAGCGGCTCGAAGCGGTCGCGGTGGAACACCCGCCCGAGCAGCTCGTCGAGCTCGAGCGCGAGACCCTCTCGCGGCTCGCCACCGGCTGACGGTCCGGAGTCGACCGCCAGCTGCCGCAGGATCCGGAGCCATCCCTCGAGGCACAGCCTGCGGCGCTCGTCGGCGACCTCGGCCGCGAAGACCTCCTCGAGCATGGCGTCGACCACCTGTCGTACCGTCATCGTCCCGTCCCCGCGGCGCATCCTCGCGCCCCCGATCGCCGGGACTCCTCGGCACGGCGGCGCGCCGGCTCGATCCCCCGGGCGTGGCATTTTTCCAGAGGCACCCACAGACACGAATCGGTGACGTTCGCAGACGCGGCGCATGCCCCCGACGCCCGGCCGGTGTCGGGCGCGGTGCTCCGCGCTGCCGAACCCCTGGACGCGCCCGTCCCCCTCCGCGGGTCGCCGGCCCGACGGCGGGCCGGCGCGGCGACGTCAGATCACATCGCGGATCACGGAATAGAGACGGACGAGGGTGACCTGCGAGTCGATCTCGAGCTTCCGCAGGATCGATCGCACGTGGTTCCGGACGGTGTGGACGCTCAGGTGGAGGCGGCCGGCGATGGACGACACCCGCTCGCCCTCGAGCAGAAGACGTGCCACCTCCCGCTCGCGCCGCGTGAGGAGCCGGAGTCGCTCGTAGCTGACCGAGGCCTGGCCGCCCTCCTCGGTCTCGGCGGAGTCGAAGGGTTCGGCGGCGGAGACCAGACTCTTCTCGGGTTCCGCGCTGCTCCTCTCGGCGGTGGCTCCCCCCGGGCGGGATCGAAGATCCGCGGCCATCTCCACCGCCACGACGAGGATGCACTCCCGCC
>JALSIO010000325.1 GCA_026989995.1 Myxococcales bacterium | reverse complement strand
CTCCCGGCGGGGGTGC
Source organism: Myxococcales bacterium (assembly GCA_026989995.1). Taxonomy (GTDB): domain Bacteria; phylum Myxococcota_A; class UBA9160; order UBA9160; family JALSIO01; genus JALSIO01. Next base: position 3,414 of record JALSIO010000325.1, on the reverse strand, counting down.
ACGCGGTTGACCGCGCCGGCCCCGGCCGGGCAAACTGCCGGCCGACGGGGGATGCGCGGTCCCGGGCCCGCCGGCCGGGGGTCCGCTCCCGGGACGGAGGGGGACGATGCGTCGCTGGCAGCGCTTCGGGGGGACGACAGGCGGCGAGGCCCGGGCGGGCCGCGGACGATGGGGGCTGCGGCTCCGGGTGCTGGTTCTCGCGGTGGCCACGGTCGTGGCCGTGCCCTCGGCAGCCCGAGCGGAGAGCACGTGGTCGGAGGCCGGGATCTCCGCGGGTGCCGTGCTGGTGAACCTCGTGTACATGCCCGCCAAGCTGACCTACGCGCTCGCCGGCCTGCTGGTCACCGGGGCGGCCTACGCGCTCTCGGCCGGCGACCGCGACGTGGCGGGTCCGATCCTGGACGCTGCCCTCCGGGGTGACTACGTGGTCACGCCCGACCACCTTCGCGGCCGGGAGGACCTCGAGTTCATCGGGCGGCGGCGTGCCCGAAGCCCGGGGCCCGCGGGCAACCCGCAGCGGGATCCGTATCGGCCGGGCGGGACGGGAGAATTCGACGACGGCTACTGACCCGGCGCTGCCCCGGAGATGCCTGCCCGGCGTTGCACGGCCCGCGGCGCGGTTCCGGCATCCGCCGCGACGCCGCGGGCGGGGAGCGGTAGCCTCCGGATAGGCGCCATGGGTGAGCTCTCGACCAGCGCGGCCTACGGGACGGCCTTCGTCGCCGGCCTCCTGTCGGTCTTCTCGCCCTGCGTGATGCCGCTCATGCCGGCGTACCTCTCGCTCATCTCCGGGGTCTCGGTGGAGGAGATGCAGGAGGGAGCGGGAGGCCGGGAGCTCCGAGGCCGCGTGCTGCTCGCCTGCGGCGGCTTCGTCGCCGGCTTCTCCGCGGTCTTCGTGCTCCTCGGGGCCTCGGCCACGGCCGTGGGTCGTGTGCTCCGCAGCTTCCGCCTCGACGTCGCGGGGATCGAGCTCGGCATCGCCCAGCTCGCCGGGCTCCTCCTGATCGTGATGGGTCTTCACCTGGCCGGGGTGATTCCGATCCATCTTCTCTACCGGGAGGGGAGGATCCGGGTGGAGCCGCGGCGACGCTCCGTCCTCAGCACCTTCCTGGTGGGCGGCGCCTTCGCCTTCGGCTGGTCGCCGTGCGTGGGGCCGATCCTGGGCGGCATCCTCACCCTGGCGGGGAGCCGCGATACGGTCGGCCAGGGCGTGGCGCTCCTGGCGACCTACTCCGCGGGCCTGGCCATTCCGTTCCTGGCGGCGGGTTGGAGCATCGAGCTCTTCTTCCGGGCCTTCGCGCGAATGAAGCGCTACTTCCGGGTGGTGGAGGTGGCCTCCGGCGTCCTGCTCGTGGCGGTGGGCCTGCTGGTCTTCACGGACCGGCTGACGGTGCTCAACCGCTACTTTCTCTTCCTCAACGAATTCGTGCTCTCCCTGGAGCGCACGCTCCTGTGAGCCCGGAGGTGGTGGTGACCGCGTGCTCCGCTCCCGACCCGAAGGCCGGCCCCGTCCGCGAACGCCTGCCTCTTCCGGCGGTCCTGCTGCTCGCGACGGCGCTCGGCCTCGGGGCGTGCGGGCCCGCTGCCGAGCCCCCGGCCGAAGGCGGAGCCGCCGAGGCCGCCGGCCCGGATCACCCGGCCGGATCCCCGGGGCGGCGACCGGCGCCGGAGTTCACCCTGCCCCGGCTCGACGGGGGAGAACTCTCCCTGGCCGATCTCCGGGGGCGGGTGGTGGTGATCGACTTCTGGGCCACGTGGTGCCCGCCCTGCATCTTCCAGATCCCGATCCTGAACGAGATCCACGAGCGCTACGCCGGCCGCGGTGTCGAGGTGCTCGGCATCTCCGTGGACACGGCCGGCGCCGATGCGGTGCGGGGGTTCGCGAAGGAGCAGGGCATCGCCTACCCCGTCCTGCTCGGGGACGAGTCCCTCGCCCGGGCGTACGGCGCGCCCGGCTACCCCAGCCTGGTGGTGGTGGCGCCGGACGGGACGATTCCCTCCGGTCCGCCGCACGTGGGGGTGGTGGACCTCGAGCAGCTGTCTGCGGAGCTCGATGCCCTCCTGGCGGGTGGCTCCACCGCGACCGCCGCCGGATCCGCGGCCCCACCCGCTCCCGAGATCTGAGGGGTTTCCGCCTCGATGGGGTGCCCGGCGCGGCTGTCGCGCCGACAGTCCTCAAGCCCCGTCCGGGACGCGTCGAAGACGCCCGCGGGCCCGCGCGGCCCGGGGGAGGGGACGGATTGGATCCGGCAGCAGAGGTCCGGGCGCGCTACGAGCGGAGCTTTGGCCCCTCGGAGGTGATCTTCGATCCGGGCGAGCCCGGTGAGCTGCTGTACGTGATCCGGTCCGGGGCGGTGGAGATCCAGAAGCCCGTCCCGGTGGGGCCGGCGGCGGTGGCACGCCTGGGACCGGGAGAGGTCTTCGGGGAACTCTCGGTCCTCGTCGGCTCCCCGCGCCTCGAGCGGGCCGTCGCCGTGGCGCCCACCCGGCTGCTCGCCCTCGACGCGCCGACCTGCGAGGCCCTGTGCGTGGAGCGCCCGGAGATCGCCCTCCGCCTGCTGCGACACCTCGCGCACCGGGTCGCCGAGCTCGAGCGGAGCGCGGGGGAGCGCGCCATCGAGCCCATGGTGCGTCCGGTGGTGGCGGCGCTGCTCGCCCAGATGCCCGCGGGCCAGGAATCGGCACGCATCGAGCCCCGGCTCCGCGGCATCGCGGAGGCGGCCGGCCTCGACCTCTTCGCCACCTACCGCGCGATCCAGGAGCTGATCGAACGCAAACAGGTGCGGCTGGTGAACGACGCGCTTTTCGTCCCCTCCCGCAGCGAGCTGCTGCGGGCAGCCCCGGACCGGGCGAGCCCCTGAGCGGCGCAGGCACGCCGTGGAAGAGCCGGGCCGGCTCTGGTAGCGTCGCGGGCCGATCCCACCCCCCGGGCGAAGGTGCCCCGGTGCGGAAAGAGGGGGCATGGCCCGGGCATCGCTCGCGATCCTCCTTCTCGCCCTCGTCGTGGGTTCCGAGGTGGCCTCCGCGCAGGACGGCCGCTCCCGCGAGGTGGTGGGGCCCTTCCGGATCACGGCGGACTCGGTGGAGTACGACCGTGCCCGGGGCCTCTACGTGGCCGAGGGGGACGTGATGATCACCGACGCCGAGGGCCGCCGGCTCACGGCCGATTGGGTGACGTTCTCCAATCGCACCCGGAAGGGGGTGGCCAGCGGCGATGTGGTCGTCGTCGACGGCGGCGACACGCTCCGCGCCGACTTCCTCCACTTCGACGTGGACGACTTCACGGGCCTCGTCTACCGGGGAGAGCTCGAATCCGAAGAGAGCGGGTACGTGCTCGAGGGCCGCGAGGTGCAGAAGACCGGCCCGAAGACCTACGTCTTCCACGATGGGGCCTTCACCACCTGTCGGTGCCCG
>JALSIO010000324.1 GCA_026989995.1 Myxococcales bacterium | reverse complement strand
CGCGAGCTCGAGCGGCGGGGCGGAGGTGGACTCGACGCCGTGCTGCGCGAGCTCGTCGCGAGCCCGCGCCCCATCACCACGGAGCGACTCCGCGAGGTCGCGGAGAAGCTCTGCGGATGCGACCTCGGGGAGTTCTTCCGGAAGCGGGTTCCCCGGCCGGAGGGCGCGCGGGCACCGGGGACCGGGCGGCTGGCTCCCCGGGTAGGACTCGAACCTACGACCCAGCGGTTAACAGCCGCTTGCTCTGCCAGCTGAGCTACCGGGGAAGGGCGCCCCGAGTCTAGGAACTGGCCGGTGAAAATCAACGCGGCGGGGCGCCGTCCGGAGAGCGCCCCGGGGGCGCCTCCGAAGGCGGCGCGGGGGCCGAAACCGGCGGCGCGGGGGGTGGTCCGGCGGACTCCTGCGGGCGGGCTTCCGCTTCGGGGGGATGCTCGGGAATCCGGATCGAGACCACCCGGGAGGGGGGCGCGGACCGCCCGCCGGGCCCCACGAGCTCCACCCGGTAGCGCAGCGTCCGGCCGGGCCGGTGCGGGCCGGGGTCGAGGAAGCGGCCGTTCGTGGCCGAGCCGAGCCGTCTCGACCGGAGGTGGCCGACCCGGTAGACACGGAGCTCGTCCCCGCCCGCGGCGATCCGCGGATCGACGCGGATCTCGACGCCTCCTTCCACGGCCCGAAGCGCGATTCCGTAGTCGGTGGCGGTGACCTCCACCGGCGGTGCGGGCGCGCTTTCGAGCCCATCGGCGTCGATGGCCACGGCGGTGTACGCGAGCCGTTCCCCCGCGGCGACGGCGTCGTCGTCCACTTCGGTCGTGTCCTTCGGGAGCTCCGCGACGGTGTCCCGGCTGCCGTCGGCCCGGATGCGGATCACCCGGTAGCCCGCGATGTCGCGCTCGACGTTGGGCTCGAAGCGGATCCGGATCCGGCCGAGCGCCACCGGTTCGACCTCGAGTCCGTGGACGGGAAGCGGTTCGGGCTTGGTCACGGCGCGGACCGGCTCCCCCGGCGGTCCGACCCCCCCGGCGGCGCTCACGGCGCGGACGCGGTAGTGGAACAGGCGCAGGTCTCCGAGGCCGCGGTCCACGAAGACGGTGGCGAAGCGGTCCCCGGTCCGGCCGATCTCGTCGAAGGGACCGCCCGCCGAGGGACTCCGCTCGACCCGGTAGCCCGCGGCATGGGGCTCCGGGGAGGGGCTCCACGAGAGGGCCACCCGCCGTGGCAGATGGCTGTACGCGACCAGTCGCTCCGGCGGGGCGGGCGGGGGCGCCGAGCGGCCCTCGGCGGTGGGGGAGGTCCGCTCCGAGAGCCGGCCGGACCGATCGAAGGGCCGGATCCGGTAGACGAAGGCCGAGGTGTCCTCGACGGACTCCTCCGCCGGCGCCTCGCCGGGGACGGGGCTCGTCGGGGGGGGGTCCCGGTCCACGTACACGGTCTGGAAGCGCCCGCCGACCGCCGCGAGCGGGCGGAAGGATGCCGAGCCGGCGGGGGCGCGTTCCACCAGGTAGCCCCCCACCTCGCCCGCGAGGACGGGCTCCCATTCGAGCGGAACGGCGCGAAGCATTCCGCTCCGTGCCCGGAGGGTCCTCGGGGGTGGCAGGTCGGCCGCCGGCGTGCGCTGGAGCCGCGGAAGGCCTGTCGCGTCTTCCGCCCGGAGCAGGGCCCGCGCCCGTTCGACGTCGAGGGAGCCCGCGCACCCGAGGCAGAGGATCCCCACCGCGAGCGCCACAGTCCTTCGGAGCTCAGGGGGCGGCCACATCGCGGTCCGGCTCCGACCGGAGCTGCTCGAGCCCCTCGATGAGTCGCTCGGCCCGGGCGAGGTAGTCCCGCGCGCGCGGGTGCTCCGGATCGACCAGAACGGCGCGTCGCCACCGGTCCCGGGCGGTCTGGAGGTCCTCCTCGCGGTACGCATCCATGCCGGCGGCCACCAGCCTCTCGACCTCCGGGCGGAGTTGCTCGCGGAGCACCCGGAGCCGCTCGCGGCCGCGGGGGTGGTCCGGGTCGAGCTCGAGGGCCCGGAGGTGGAGCTCGAGGGCGCGGTAGGGGTCGCCCCGCTCCTCGGCGGCACGGGCCGCCTGGTAGTAGCCTTCGGCCTCCACCTCGGCGTCCGTGGGATGGGCAGCGGTGTCCTCCCCCTCCGTGGCGGCGGCCCGCAGGGAGCGGACGTAGGAGAGATAGCCGCGGGCCGGCTGGCTGGCCGGGTCGAGCTCGAGCACCTCGCGGAAGATCCGCTCCGCCCGGGCGAGCCGCCCGGCCTCGAAGGCCCTGCGACCGCGAGCGATGCGCTGCTCCACCTCGGCCGCGAGCGCTTCCTCGAAGCGCCGCTCGTCGAGTGCGAGCGCCGTATCGAAGGGGTCGAGGGTGCGGAGCTCCGCCAGGTGACGGCGGGCGTCTGCGAGCTCCCCCTGCTCGAAGGCGCGGGAGAAGGCGCGGCGTACCTCGCTCCGGCGACCGGCGAGGACGCGGGCGAGCTGCTGCACGTGCTCGAGGGTCGCCCGGTCGTCCGGTTTGAGCTCGAGGGCGAGGCGGTAGTTCAAGATGGACTCGGCGAGCCGTCCCCGCTCCTCGAAGTAGCGGCCCCGCTGCCGGAAGCGAAGGACGAGCTGGCGGAACTCGCGCTCCACCGCGCCGATGCGCTCCTGCGCCGCGTCGTGGAGGGGGTGGCCCTCGGGGATGCTGCGCCAGACCTCGAGGGCGGCGAGCCGGTCGCCCTCCCGGTAGCGGCGCTCTCCGACCTCGAGGGGGGTGGTGCACGCCGCAAGGGCGAGGAGCAGGAGCACGCGGGCGGCGGTCTTCACTGCGGCGGGGGGCCGCCCCGCCCCGCTGCGGCCGGGCCGCGGCCCGCGGACTCCTCCGCGGGCTCCGGCTCCTCGACCGCGTAGACGTGGACGGGCTCCTGGCGCCCCGAGAGCTGGCGCTCCCCCTCGAAGCGGAGCCGGAAGGCGCCGCGGACCCGCCGTTGCACCGCCTCGGAGACCAGGATCTCCCCGGGGCGGGCCAGCTTTTCGAGCCGGTGGGCCACGTTGACCGCGTCGCCCACCGCGGTGAAGTCGGTGCGCCGCTCCGATCCGATGTTCCCCACCACCACCGTGCCGGTGTGGATGCCGAAGCCGAGCTCCACCGGGATGCCGGCCCCCGCGGTGGAGGCGTTGCGGCGGGCGACGGCCCGCCGGAGGTCGAGGGCGGCGGCCACCGCGCGGCGGGGGTGGTCCGGCTGGGGTACGGGGGCGCCGAAATAGGCCATCACGGAGTCGCCCATGAACTTGTCGATGGTGCCCCCGTGCCGGAGGATGCACTCGGATGCGAGCTCGAAGACCTCGTTCAGCAGCGCCACCACGTCGCGCGCCTTCATGCCCTCCGACAGCCGGGTGAAGCGGCGGATGTCGGCGAAGAGCAGGGTCACCTCGCGCTCGACGCCGCCGAGGTCACCGCCCTCGG
>JALSIO010000323.1 GCA_026989995.1 Myxococcales bacterium | reverse complement strand
GCCATCCGTGCCACAGACCGGCGCGTAGACCTCCGGGCAGATGCAGGGCGCGCAGGGACCCTCGTGGACGACCTCCGCACCATGGCACCAGGCGTCCGGCTCGCCGCAGACGTAGGTGGCGCCGTCCTCGCCACACACCGGATCCGGAATCAGGCAGAGCACCTCGCAGGCGGGCTGGCAGGCGGCAGTCGGCGGGTAGCAGATGAGGCCGTCCGGGCAGTCGGCGTTCGCCTCGCACTCCGCCGGGCAGAGGGGGGCTCCGTGGTCGGCGACGGCGGCGGTGGCCGGCCCGAGCAGGAGGGCCGCGACCAGGATCGCGACGCGGACCCCGGCGCCCCCCCGAACGGCTCCGGTGGAGGCGGAGCGGGCAGCGGTCTCGCGGAGCGGTGTCTCGCACATGGACATGGGCATGGCTCCCGGGGCTCGGCACGGCCGGGCCGCGCCCGTGCAGCGGAGAAGCCGGAAGCGCTCCGGCACCTCGGAGGATGGGGACCGCGGCCCCGGACGGGTGTCCCGGTACTCCCTGTCGATTCCCTTGGTGTCCCCGAGGGCCCGCTACGTGGCATCCGACCGTCGCGACCGGTCGCCCTCTCCCCACGGGGCACGCTGTGTCGGGCAGCCGGGATTGACGGCCCGCGCACCGCTGCGAAGATCCCGGACGCGTGCCCACGGACCGACTGCTCCGATGGCGTGGCCCCGACGGGGCCGTCGCCCTGCCGCTTCCGCCGCGCCGCCTGCTCGCCGCACTGCCCGGCCTGCTCTCCCTCGCCGCCGCCTTCGGATGCGGCGCCGGAGTGTCCCTCGACCCCTACGCGGCGGAGGAGGTGACCCCCCGCGAGCGCGAGTGGTTCGTGCGCCGGCGCCTCGAAGATGCCCTCGACTTCCGGCACAGCGGGCGACTCGATGCGGCCCTCCGCCAGATCCGCCTTGCCCGGTCGGTGGCCCCCGACGAGCCGCGCGTCCTCCGTCTCGAGGCCCTGCTGCTCGAGGAGGCCGGGCGCGAGGACGCCGCCCGCGAGCGGTGGGCCCGGGCCGATGCGCTCGCACCGCCGCCCGCCCCCCCGACGACGACACCCGTCCCGGGCGGGGGCGAAGGCGCGTGGATCGTCCTGCTTCCGCCCGACCCGGGCGCCGGGCCCGAGGTGCCCACGGGCTGGCCGCGCGGCGGGCTCGCGGAAGCGCTCGGCGAGCACCTGCAGCAGCGGCTTCCCGCCGCCCGCGTGGAGCTCGCAGAGCCCCACTCGCTTCCCGAAGTGCTCCGCTTCGTCTCGGCCGTGGAGCCCCGGGTGCTCGTCTCGCTGCGGGTCGAGCGCGCGCGCTGTGGCGACTCCGCGCGGGACGGCCCCTTCGGCTATGCGTGGCTGCGGGTCTCGGCCGTCGCCGGCCGGGATCGGATCGTCGAGCCCCTCGTGATCCGGGCGGGACTGCTCGACTACCGCGAGCGCCACCGCTGCCCCGAAGTCGCCCTTCTCCGCGCGGCGGACCTCGCCCTCGACATCCCGGAGCTTCGCGCGGCGCTCGAGGCGCCGTCGGGGCCGGTCGTGGCCGATTCAGCGCTCCTCCGGCCGCTCTTCCCCGGGATCGAACGCCGCATCGGGCGGGCGATCGCCGAAGCCCGACAGGCACTCGCGCTCGGCCGGCTCGAGGAGGCGGTTCGGGTGCTCGAAGGGGCCCGGCAGCTCGACCCGGACCACCCGCGGCTCCGGGAGCACCTCGCCGAGGCCCGGGCCAGCCTCGACCTCGCGCAGGAGCTTCTCGGGCGCCGCGGGGCGCATTCCACCGACCTCGCCGTCGATCCCCGGCTCACCCCGGCGCAGCGCGCGGCGGCGGAGGCCCGGCTCGAGGCCGGGCGCCGCGAGCGGGAGCGCCTGCTCGCCGCGCTCGCCATCCTCGAAACCGAGGGCGAGCGGCTGCCGCCGGAAGAGAGCCTTCGTGCCCTCGTGCCGGTGCGCGGCGCCGGCGGCCCGGGGATCGCCCTCGCCGAGCGGCTCGCCGGCGAGCCGGTGGAGCTCCGCCGGCTCGGGGACGGCGGGGGCGCGGTGCTCGCCGCCTACGTCGTCACCCGGGACTCGGGCGAGCCGGTCCTCTACGCCGAGGACACCGACGGCGACGGCCACCTCGATCGCTTCACCGCCTACCGGGACGGCCGGCGCTCCGACGTCTACGAGCTGCCGCCGGGCCGCTCCGAGCCGGCGGTGCATCTCGCCCTCGGACCGGACGGAAGAGCGCCGCGGCGCATCGAGCTCGACCGGAACGGCGACGGCCGGGCGGACCAGCTCTTCGAGTACGAGGAGGGGCGTCTGCGGGGCGAGGCCCGGGACACCGACGGCGACGGCGTCCTCGACCGCTTCGACCGCTTCGACGAGGAGGGCCGTGTCGCCCTGCGCGAGGAGGACCTCGACGGCGACGGGGACATCGACCTCCGCGGCCACTACCGAGCCGGCCGCCTTCTCCGCCGGGAGGTCCTCGATCCGAGATTCCTCCGCGACGCGATCCCGGACCTCCCGCGGGCCGGTGCCAGGGACCTCAGTCGGGAGTGACGTAGGCCCCCGAGATGCCGCCATCCACGAGGAAGGTCGCGCCGCTCACGTACGACGATTCGTCGGAGGCGAGGAAGAGCGCGGCCCGGGCCACCTCCCCGGCCTCGGCGAGCCGACCCATCGGGATGTGCACCATCCGGCGCGCCCGGGCCGCCGGGTCCCGAAGCAGGTCCTCGAGCAGTGGCGTGCGAACCGGGCCGGGGCACAGGGCATTGGCCCGGATGCCGCGCTTCGCGTAGGCGATGGCCACCTCCCGCGTCAACGCGAGCACGCCGCCCTTGCTGGCCGTGTAGGCGATCTGGGAGGTGGCCGCGCCCATCACCGCCACGAAGGAGGCGGTGTTGACGATGCTCCCGCCCCCGGCGCGCAGCAGGGCCGGCAGGCCGTGCTTGCAGCCGAGGAAGACGCCCTTCAGGTTCACCGCGATCACGCGGTCGAAGGTCTCCTCGGAGGTCGCCATCGGGTCGCCGTCGTCCGCGGGGAAGATGCCGGCGTTGTTCATGAGCACGTGGAGGGCGCCGAAGGCCTCCTCCGCCGTGGAGACGGCGCGCGCCACATCGATGCCGCGGGAGACGTCGCAGGCCACGGCGATCGCCTTGCCCCCGCGGCCCCGGATCGCCTCGGCCGTGGCCTCGGCCGAAGCGGCGTCGAGGTCGGCCACGGCCACCCGCGCGCCCTCGGCCGCGAACAGGAGCGCGGTCTCACGCCCGATTCCGCTCCCGCCGCCGGTGATGAGCGCCGCGCGCCCCGCGAGGCGACCCCCGGCGGCCGCGTCGGACCCCGTCGGAGCGGCCTGCATGCCTTGTCCCCCTGCCGTCGAAACCCGTCGCCGAAGCGCGGGGCAGCCTCCTCCCTCCGGCTTCCGGCTGGCCGGAGCTGCCGTGCCGAGCTTAGCCCGGCTTCTC
>JALSIO010000322.1 GCA_026989995.1 Myxococcales bacterium | reverse complement strand
CGCGGCCCGGTCTCGCGGGCCTTCTGGCGCTTCTGTCCCTGGTGCGGTCGGCGCGAGCCCCACGCGGGGACCTTCGTGCGCCCGGTGCGCAGCTGAGGTGCGGCCTCAGTCCCGCCGGCGGCTCCGGCGCCGATAGAGCGCGAAGCTCAGGTCGTCGGGTTTGGAGGGCTCGCCGGGGCGCGGGGCCTCCATCCTCCGGCAGGCGGTTTCGAGCAGGGTCGTCGCCGCCCGGAGCAGGGGGCCGCAGCGGATGATGTCGAGGATCTCCGCGGGCAGGAGGTTGTCGAGCAGGCCGTCGCTGGCGACGAGTACGGTGTCCCGGGCCGCGAGCCTCAGGGGGCTTCCGATCTCGACCCGCATGTCCGGCGAGCCGAGGGCGTTGGTGACGAGGTGGCGGTGCTCGTGGTGCATGGCCTCCGCCTCCTCGAGCAGTCCCGCCTCCACCGCGTAGCTCACCGGCGAATGAGCGACCGTGCGCAGTTTCGGTCGCCCCCGCTGGCCCACCACAAGGACCTCCGAGTCTCCGATGTGGTACGGGCGGAGGGTGTCGCCGTCGATCTCGGCCAGGGCCAGGGTGGTCGCGGAGCCCGTCCCGAGGTCGCAGAGCTTCCGGTTGGCCTCCTCGACCGCGTCGAGAATGGCTCCGCGCACCTCCCCGCGCTCGAGGCCGGGAGATGCCAGACGGTCCCGGAGACAGGACAGGGCGACCCGGGCCGCCGCGGCCCCGCCCGGGCGGCCGCCGACCCCGTCGGCCACGGCGAGAACGAGCCAGGAGGCGTCGGGGGCGGGGAAGACGCCGACTGCGTCCTCGTTCGGGGTCTCCTTGTGGGGGGCGGGAAGGCCTACCAGGACCACGTCCCCGGCTCCCACCGCATGCAGCTCGGGCAGGGCCTGCTCCGCCTCGCACAGGAGGCGTGCCTCCCGAAGGGGCTCCGGCATGAGTCGAGTGTAGCGAAGCCGGCCTAGGATTTCCCCGAGGGGGCATCCGTCTCCGAACCCCCAGGGGGCTCCGGAAGACTCCGGAGGTGGAGATCGCGCTGCGGGAAGGGAATCTCGATGCCGGCCTCCCGAAGTGCCGCATGGACCGCCACGGCGAGCTCGCTCTGGATCTGCATCCATCGGTCGGCCCGGTCCGTCCAGACCCGGAGCTCGAAGTCGAGGGAGCTTTCGCCGAATCCGCGGAACAGGGCCTGCGGTTCGGGAAGGGCGAGGACCTGCGGGTGGGCACCGGCGACGCGGTCGAGCAGGGCGAGCACCCGGGTCGGCTCCGTGCCGTAGGCCACCCCCACCGGGAGGTCGATTCGGCGGAGGCGGTCGGAGAGCGTCCAGTTGACCACCTGTTCCGAGACCAGGAAGCCGTTGGGCACGAGGATGTCGGCGCCCTGCCACGTCCGCAGGCGGCTCGAGCGGATGCCGATGTGTCGGATCTCGCCGAGGGTGTCGCCGATCTGGACCGTGTCGCCGACCTTGACCGGGCGTTCGAAGAGCAGGATCAGGCCGGAGACGAAATTGTTCACCACGGTCTGCAGCCCGAGTCCGACGCCCACACCGAGGGCGCTGAGCAGCAGCACGATCCGGTCGAGGGGCACGCCGAGGGCCGCCACGGCCAGGATGAAGCCGAAGGCGAAGACGGCGTATCGGGTCAGCGTGGTGGCCGCGTACGCCACGCCCGGTGGGGTCCCGCGCCGGGGGAAGACGTCCCGGTCGAGCACCGCCGAGAGCAGGCGTGCGACCCGCCAGGTGAGCCATAGCGTCGCCCCGAAGACCAGGGCATCGGCCAGGGAGATCGAGATCGCGCCCACCGGCAGCTCGGCGGTGAGGCTCGCGGCCATGGCCCGGTAGACGGGGGCCGCGGCTCCCAGGCTGGCGAGGATCCCGGCGGCCCAGGCCCCCGCCGCCGCGAGCCGGAGCAGCCGGCGAAGCCGCCGGTCCACCGCGGGGAGGTGCCGGGAGAGGCTGAGCACGCTCCGGAGCCCGGGCGCGCGGAGTCCGAGGGAGACGATGGCCTCGAGGATCCGGACTCCCGCGTAGAGCAGCACCCCGCTGTAGGCGCCCCGCAGGAGGGCCTCTCCCAGGAGGGACGCGAGCCGACCGAAGCCCAGGATCTCGGCGGCGAGGGCGAGGGCGGTGGCCACCCGGGCGAGCCGCGCCACCCGCCCGAGCACCCGGAAGGTGGGTGAGACGTGAGTCGCCTCCCGGAGGCGTTCGAGCCGGGCGGGGCGCAGCAGGAAGCCCAGCAGGGCGAGCCCGGCGGCGAGCTCCCCCACGAAGATCACCCGCGGGAGGAAGGGGTGGCCGGCCAGCACCACTCGGGCCTGGTCGGCCACCTGGAAGAGCCAGATCCCGAAGAGCGCCGGCCGAACGCCCGCCGGCACGCACGGAAGCAGGACGCGCAGCACGGCGACGAGCAGCAGCAGGGTGCCGAGGTGGCGGAGGGCCGGCGGCGCGTCGGGGTAGAAGAAGGGACCGAGGCCGAGGCCGAGCGTCAGTGCGGCCCCGAGGGGGCGGCCGAGGGCGGCCGCAACCACCGCCCGCTCCTCCTCCGGGGGCTCGTCCGGGGTGCGGGTCAGCCGGCGGAGCTGCAGGAGGAGGGCGAGGAGCAGCCCGAGCAGGAGGGCGTGGGCCGTGAGGCGTTCACTGCGGAGCCGGAGGTAGCGCTGCGCGGAAGCCAGCTCGCCCTTCCAGTCGAAGGACCACCGCTCGCCGCGCCGGTCACGGCCGAGCTCGCCGATCCGCCACAGCGGGGGCTCGGTGCGCAGGAAGAGCGCGCCGAGGGCACCCGCCCGGAGCTCGACCACCTGCTGCAGGAGCTCCGCCACGCGCCCCCCCTCGAGCGCCACCTCGCTCTGGGTGGCGAGCAGTGCATCGCGGGCTGTCCGGACCCGCTCGGCCACCTCGCCGACCTGGCGCTCCGCCTCGCGAAGGAGCTGGAGGGTCTCCGCGGGGGCCCGCGCCTCCCGCGCGGCGTCGAGGCTGAGCCGCAGGACCTCCCGCTCCCGGTCGAGGGTGAGGAGCGTCGCCTCGAGCTCGCTGGCCTTCGCCCCCTCGGCCTGCTGAAGTCGGGCGACGTCGGCGTCGAGGCCCCGGAGGCGCTCGGCGAGGTCGTCGAGCGAGCGGAGTCCGGTGCGCGTGTCCCGCGCGTTGCGGAGCGCGTCCTCGAGTTCCGAGCGCCGCGTGCGGAGGAGCGTCAGCCTCTCCGCGGCGGGCTTCCCGGTGGCGAGGGCGGTGAGCCGCTGGTCGATGTGGCGCAGGAGTTCGGCCTGGCGGGCGACGGCGGCGGCGATGTCGGCCACCGGGATCGGTTCCGGCGCGGCGAGCGGTGTCTGGGCCGGAGCCGGGGGCGAAGAGGCCGGAGCTCCGGCTGCCGGCAGGAGCAGAAGCGCCGCGAGCCCGAGCGCCCGCGCGGGTCCCAGCCTGCGCAGCGGTCCATCCATCACCCGGCTGGCGGGCCTCACAG
>JALSIO010000321.1 GCA_026989995.1 Myxococcales bacterium | reverse complement strand
GACGATCACCTGGCGGAGGCGCTCCCGCTCCTCGGCGAGCGCCTGGTGGAGCTGGCGCAGGCAGCGGGCGCGGAAGGCGAGGTCCCGGGACCACTCCGTTTCGTCGAAGGCGCGCCGGGCCGCCGCGATGGCCCGCTCCATGTCCGCGGGTGCGGCGTCGGCGGCCACCCCGATCGGCTCCTCGGTGGCCGGGTTGCGGTTCTCGTAGGTCCGGCCGCCGGCGGCGGGCACCAGCTCGCCGTCGATGAGCAGCCGCTCCTGGCCGCGGAAATCCGCCATCTCGATCCTCCCGGGCCGCCCCGGACGGGGCCGGCTCCCGTGTGGTCTCACCCCGGGGCGCACCACCGCGCCCCGAGCGTGGAAAGGCCCGCACCGGCGCGGCCCGGCGCGCACCCCCGGGCCTCTCCGCAGCTCGGTCCCAGCGTGGCAGCGCCTGCCAGATGGCGCAAGGCGCCCGGGGCAGGGGGGTGGCCCCGGCGACCCCCGGGGGCGATCACCCTCGCGGCTTGCATTCACCGCGGGGGGCGGCATGATGCCCGGGCCGGTGCCGCCACCCCCCCGCTGCGGGCGGGGCCGGCTCCCCGGTCCGGAACCCGAAGCACGCGGCGCCCGACGCGCCGGGAGGACCCACACCCATGGCCCGTGCCTACTCCATCACCGTCGAAGCCATCGAGAAGGAGCGCGCCCGTGTCGGCGGCGATCTCTCGAAGGTGGACGTCTCGCGGGTGATCGCCCTCGACGAGCTCGAGCTGCCCCCGGTGGGGACCGGCCAGGTCCGCATGCGGGTGCTCGCCGTCTCCGGCGAGCACAACGTCGACCACGCCGCCCTCGCCGACACCGTGAACATCGCCGAGCTCCGGGGCGGCAAGATCTACCCGGGGAACTCGGCGGTCGGCGAGGTGGTCGAGGTGGGCCCGGGGGTCGGGAAGTTCGCGCCCGGGGACATCGTCATCACCCACTGCAACGGGGCACCGGACCGGTACGGCTACCCGCTGCGGATCTGGGCGTACGACCAGCCGGACTCCATCGGCTGGTACGCCGAGGAGGCGGTGGTGGGCGACTGGCAGCTGATCCCCGCCCCCCTCGACTGCGGCCTCACCCTGTGGGAGATCGCCGCCCTCCCCCTCCGCGCGCCCACGGCCTACCATCTCTGGCGGCGCGCCCATGGGATCTTCCGGCTCAAGGTGAGCCGCGAGCGCCTCGCCCGGCTGAACGTGCTCGGCTTCGGGGGCGGGGTCTCGGAGCTCTTCCTGCAGCTCGCCCACCACGAGGGGCACCGGACCTTCTTCTGCTCGGGCAGCCCGGAGCGCCGGGCCGCCCTCGAGGCCCAGGGGATCACGCCCATCGACCAGACCGCCTTCCACCGCTTCGCCAGCCGGGACGACGTGAAGGCCTTTTCGAAGGAGGTGAAGCGGCTCACGGATGGCGAGGGCATGCACATCGTCTGCGACATGCTCCGCGGGCCGGTCTTTGCCGCCGGCGTGGCGGCCGCCGCGCGGGAGGGGGTGAACGTCTCGGCCGGCTGGCAGCTCGAGAAGCAGATCGGCTACGACTCGGCCGGCGCCTCCGTGAAGCAGCTCACCCTCGACCACACCCACTACGAGACGATCTACGGCTGCGAGGCGGCCACCTCGCTCTACGGCGTGGTCTTCCGGCCGACCATCCACAAGGAGATCTACGCCTTCGAGGACCTGCCGCGGGCGATGGCGGAGATGCACCAGAACGTGCAGACCGGGATCCCCATCATCCGGGTGGCGAAGGAGCTGCCGGAGAAGGTCCGCGCCATCGCTCCCTGAGGCGTGGCCCCCTCAGGCCGGAGACATCCCCGCCGGATCGGCCGCGATCCGGCTGGAGGGGGCGGCGGGCCCGGGCCGATGCCCGGATCCCGTGGCGACGGCCGGCGCACGCGCGACCGGCGGGGAGACCACCGCCTCCGTCCGGCCGACCACCACCCGGTAGCCCGGGGTGGGCCTCCGGGCCGCCCGCTCCGCCGGGCTGCCGGACCCGGCCGCCCCCTCCCGCACCTCGCCCCGGGGGCCCGGGACCTCCACCCGGGCCACGCGCGCCGCGACCCCGGCGAGCGACAGGTCGAGCAGTCGGCTCTCCCCGGACCGCCAGGCGGCGAGCGCCGCCACGGCGCCGTGGAGCCCCGCGAGCGGATCGGCGAGGGCGTCGGCCAGGAAGACGAGGCCACCGGAGGGCTCGCGCGCGAGCAGGCCGCACCCGGCGGCCACGTCGTCGCCGAAGCCCACCCGCTGCCCCGCCTCGCCCTCCCGCCCCCACGCCGTGAGCGAGAGCCAGACCCGCCCCGGACGCGCGCGCACGAAGTGCTCGGCATCGATCCCGAGCTGCCGCAGGGCCCTCGGGCGGGAGCCCTCGACCACCAGGTCCGCCCAGTCGAGCAGGCGCGCGAGGATCGCGTCGCCGCGGGGCGTGCCGAGCTCGACGCCGACCGGCCTCTTGCCCCGGTTGAGCAGCTCGAAGAACGCCCGCGGGCCCGAGCGGGCGCCGTCGGGCCGGCGCGGATCCTCGAGCTTCACCACCCGCGCCCCGGCGGCCGCGAGCAGGGAGGTGAGCAGCGGCCCCGCCCAGAGCGCCGAGAGGTCGAGGACCCGCGGCGCGCGCGCCCGGCGTGCGCCGCGGCGGGCGCCGGTCGCCACCACGCGCAGCCAGGGCGGCACGCCGGGCGGCGGTGCGCCGGGGGCGGCGGCCTCGGCGACCGGGAGACCGAGCCACGTGGCCCGCACCGCGAGCTCCCGCAGACGGCCCCGCCCGAGGGCCCGTTCCACCTCGGTGAAGGCCGCCTCCCGGTCTCCGGGCGGCGATCCCTCGCGCTCGAGCCAGGCCGGCACGGCGCGGAGGTCCTCCTCCCGGGGAAGCCCCACGGCCAGGACGCCCGCCCGCCCCCGGAGCAGCCGATGCGCCCCGCCGCAGCTCGTGGCCCCCCGCCGCACGAACCCGGCGATCGCCGCCCGCTCGCCGAGGAGCGCGGCTGCAGCCCCGGGCGCGAGCTGCGGGCCGCCGACGGCCGCGAGCGCCCGCGCTGCACCCTCCGCGCAGGAGGCCACCGCCGAGGGGGGAAGCTGCGGCGGCCCGTCGGCGCGACCGGAAAGGGCCATCGCGCCGCACCGGGCCCAGAGGAGATCCGGGTGCAGCTCGGGGGCCGGAGGCACGACCGCCGACACCCCGAGCTCGCCGAGCAGGGCCGTCGCGTGCCGTGCGGCCGGCCCGGGCCCCGCCCGGGCGCCGCCTACGGACACCGCAGCGCGCGCAGCGCCGGCAGGAGCTCACCCTCGGCGCGCTCGAGGAAGCGGTCCGGAGGCATGAGGGGAGAGAAGACGATGGTCCGCGCCCCCGCGGCGACGAATTCACCCACCCGGGCGACCACGTCCTCGGGGCGGCCGAGCAGGCAGTAGCGCCGGGCGGCGTCCCGGAAGGGTACGCGGTAGATGGCCGAGAGCATGGCGCCCGCCCGCTCCGCCGCCGCGTCGTAG
>JALSIO010000320.1 GCA_026989995.1 Myxococcales bacterium | reverse complement strand
CCCCACGGAGTCCCGGATCTCGACCGCCCCCGGCCGCACCTCGATCCGGCGCCGATGGGGGTGCTCCGGCGTGGCCCACCCCCGGCACTCCGCCTCCAGCCACCGGCCCGGATCGACACCGAGAAGAGACACACGGGCCCGGCCGCCCACGCGGTGCGCCCCCCAGACCTCCGACTGCTCGAGGCCGCCGACCTCCACCGTGGCGTGGGCCCGGGTGGAGCGGGAGAGGTCGCGGAGGGGCCCGGGCAGGTACTCGTAGACGCCGGTGTCCACCACCACGCGCTCGCGTCCGAGGCAGAGCTCGAAGGAGAGGGCGTCGCAGTGGGCGTGGCCCGGCTGGTGGGCCGGAGCCGGCCCGCCCACCGAGGCGAGCAGCGAGAGCCCGCCCGCCTCGAGGCGCACGTACCCGGCGTCGGGCAGCACGCCCGGCCGGTCGGGTCCGCGGGGCGCCACGCCGAGGGCCGTCGCGTACTCGGCGAGGCGCCCGGGCGGGAGCGCCATGCCGAGCGCGGAGTCGGCGAAGAGCGCGATCTCCCCGTCCGGGTGCGTGTACACCGCGAGCGCCCCGAGCATGCGCGCGGCGGCGTCCCGAAGCTCCTCCTCGAGCGGCGGCGGGGTCCTGGGACTCGCCCCGGCGAGGTTCAGGAGGTCGAGCACGCTTTCGAGGAGCAGCGCGTGGTACATCGGGCTCCGCTCGTAGTGGGCGCCGTCCTCCGGCACCTGCTCGCGGAGCTCGCGCCGGAGCCGGCCCACCCGACGCAGCCAGCGGCCGGCCTCCGGGCCCTCGAGGGCGACGCCGGCCGCGACCACGGCCAGGAGGTTCGAGAGCAGGTGGTTGGCGCCGAGGTGGAACTCGAGATGCCGGTCGAGGGTCTCCGCCTGCGCGGCGAGGGACCGGCGGATCCGGCGGTGCGACTCCGGCCGGAGCGCGAGCGCGCCGGGGGTGAGCAGGAGCTTCAGCCAGGCCAGGATCCGAAGGCCGAGCGGGTGCGGCGACCAGCCGATCCCGGCCCGGTGTTCGGCGATCCAGCGGTCGAGGATCGCCGCCCGGCGACCCGGCGGAATCCCGTCGCGACGCAGGTAGTCGAACTGGTGCAGGTGGAAGGCGAACAGCGGTCCCCGCTCGGTGTGGTCGAAGTCGAGTCCCGAGGTGAAGAGGACCTCGTGGCCCACCAGCCGAAGGCGCCCGACGCCGTCGAACCAGGCGTGGGGCGGAGGCGGCGGGAAGGCGGCCGCCGGTGCGCCGAGCGCGAGCTCGGGTGCCACGGCGGGCGGTGCCGCGGGGCGCACCTCCGGCCGGAGGCGGTGCCGCACCAGCGCCCACGCCTGCCCGGGGCGCAGGTGGCGGACGGTGCGCAGCAGCCGAGCCATCTCCCCCGCCCTCACGGCGTCTGGCGCCCCCCGCGGCCCGGCCGCCGCGGCCTGCCCCGGCCCGGTCCGGACCGCTTCGCCGCCCCGGGCGCAGTGGCCGCTCCGGGTGACGATCCGTCGCCGGCCGGAGCACCCGCCGCCGGGCCGGGTTCCCGCGAGCGGTCCCTGCGGATCGCCCCCCCGCCCCGAAGCCCGAGGGCGCGCTGGTAGAGTTCCCTCCGGCGCCCGAGGCCCGCGGCAGCGAGCCGGTCGGCGAGTTCCCGGGGCGAGGACCCGGCGGCCAGCCCCTCGAGAAGCGCCCGGTCGCGCTCCGCCGGGTCCGGCGGGGCGGCCTCCGCCTCCGCACCGGCCCCCTCGACCACGATCGTGACCTCACCCCGGGCTCCCCCGGCGAACCGGCGGGCGAGCTCCGGCAGCGTCCCGCGGACGAGCTCCTCGTGGAGCTTGGTCAGCTCCCGGGCCACCACGGCCCGCCGCGCACCGAGCTCGGCGTGCAGATCCTCGAGCGTGGTGGCCACGCGACGTGGAGACTCGAAGAGCACCAGGGTCTCGGGCCGCGCCCGCCAGGCTGCGAAGAGCGCCCGGCGCGCGGCCCGCCGACGCGGCGGAAAGCCGAGGCAGGCGAAGGGGAGCGCCGGCAGCCCGGAGGCCGCCAGGGCCGCGAGCACCGCCGAAGCCCCTGGCACCGCCACCACCTCGTGGCCGGCCTCGAGCGCGGCGGCCACGAGCCGCCCTCCCGGATCGGAGACGAGGGGTGTCCCCGCGTCGGAGACGAGCGCGAGCGAGGCGCCCTCGGCCAGCCACCCCAGCACCCGCTCCGCGCGCGCCTCCTCGTTGTGGGCGTGGAAGGAGACGAGGGGGGTGTCGACCCCGTGGTGGCGCAGCAGGATGCGGGTGCGGCGGGTGTCCTCGGCGAGGATCCGGTCGGCCTCCCGCAACACCCGGAGGGCCCGGAGCGTGATGTCCTCGAGGTTCCCGATCGGCGTCGCCACGACGTGGAGCGTGCCCATCGGCTAGACTCGGCCCCCTCCCCCGCGGTCCCGCGGAGGCTCTCCATCCATGGACCGGCGCCACCGTCTCGGTCGGGAAGGGGAGGATCGCGCCGCCGCGTACCTCGAGGCGGCAGGGTATCGAATCGTCGATCGGAACGTCCGGATCGGCGGCATCGAGGTGGACCTGATCGCCCGCCTCGGGCGCACCGCCGTGTTCGTGGAGGTCAAGACGCGGCGGAGCCGCCGGCTCGGCGCGCCCGAGGAGGCGGTCGACGGTCGCCGGCAGGCCCGGCTGGTGCGCGCCGCCTCGGGTTGGCTGCGCACCCGCGGTCGGGGGATTCGCGAGCTCCGATTCGACGTGATCACCTGCGAGCCGGCGCCCGGCGGCGGGCTCCGCCTCCGCCACCTGCCGGCCGCCTTCCGGGCGGACCGCCACCCGGGGTGAAGCCCCCGGGGCGCGCAGCCGATCGTGGTAGGATCACGGGGTCCGGCGCGCGGGCGCCGGCCGCGCGGAGCACGGGGGTCGGCGGCGTGGCAGGGGAGCGGCAGAAGCAGCCCGGTGCGGAGGTCGGAGCCGGGGTGGCGCGGCGCGTGGACAAGCCTTGGGGCTTCGAGCTCATCTGGGCCCACACCGACCGCTACGTGGGCAAGGTCCTCGCGATCCGCGCGGGCCACCGCCTCTCGCTGCAGTACCACCGCGCCAAGGACGAGTCGATCTACGTGGTGCGCGGCCGGATGGTCCTCCACCTCGCCGACGAAGACGGCACCGTGCGGCAGCACGAGATGGGGCCCGGCGACCACCGGCGGGTGCCGGTGGGCCGTCTCCACCGCTTCGAGGCGGTGGAGGACGTGGAGGTGATCGAGGTCTCCACGCCGGAACTCGACGACGTCGTCCGGGTCGAGGACGACTACCGCCGCGAAGGCACCTCCGAGCCCTGAACCGGAGCGGCTGCGCCGGGGCGGGGCCTTCCGCCGCGGAGCCCCGGGCCCCGCCACCGCGTCCCGGAGCGCTCCGACCCGTCCCGGGCTGCTGCCGGCCGACGGGGCCGACTCCTTGCGGCCCGTGGGGCCCCGCCGGCATTTCCGGCTTGTCCGGCTTTTCCGGAGTCTGGCAGGCCCGCCCGCGGCCGCGCGCTCG
>JALSIO010000319.1 GCA_026989995.1 Myxococcales bacterium | reverse complement strand
CGCCCGATCGCCGCGTGCCGGGGCGCGCGCGGTCGGCAGGAGGCACCGTGAACCGACTGCCCCTCGAGGATCCGGCCGAGCGACTGCTCGGCCGCGTGCTGCGGCGCCAGGCGGAGGCCATTCCCGACGCGCCCTTCCTGCTCTCCGGCGACGATCGCCTGAGCTACGGAGAGGTCAACGCCCGCGCCAACGGGGCCGCCGCCGGCTTCGCCGAGCTCGGCATCGGGCGTGGCGGCGGGGTGGCCCTGCTGCTCCCGAGCACACCGGCGGCCGTCTTCACCGCCCTCGGCGTGAACAAGCTCGGAGGCATCTGGATCCCGATCAATCCGGACTACAAGGGCGCCTGGCTCCGCGAGAGCCTCGAGGACAGCCGCGCCCGCGTGCTGGTGGCCGACGCCGAGCTCCTGCCACGGCTCGCCGAGGTGGCGCCGCTCCCCTTCGAGCGGGTGCTGCTCCGGGGAGGGCGGGGAGACGAGGGCCGTGCGCTCGGCGCGCCCGTGGAGCCCTTCGAGTTCCTCGATCGGCCGGGCGCCGCCGAGCCGGACGACGGCGACCTCCATACCGGGGACACGGCCAGCGTGCTGTTCACCTCGGGCACCACCGGCCGCGCCAAGGGCGTGATGCAGAGCCACAACGTGTGGATCCGGGGTGCGCTCTCCGGCGCGGACAGCACCGGCGTCCGGGAGGGCGATGTGCTCTACAACGTCCTTCCGGTGTACCAGTCCGGCGCCTGGGTGGCGAACCTCTTCCGGGCGCTGGTGTGCGGGGTCCCCTGCGCCATGGATCCCCATTTTTCCGCGACGCAGTTCTGGGATCGCTGCCGACACTACGGCGCGACGATGATCTTCACCCTCGGAGCGATGCACATCTTCCTGTGGCGCGCGCCGGAGCGCCCCGACGATGCCGACAATCCCGTGCGGGTGGCGTCGCTGATCCCCATGCCGGCGGAGCTCGAGGAGCCCTTCAAGAAGCGCTTCGGGATCGAGGCCATCAGCCAGGGCTACGGCCAGAGCGAGGTGATGACACTCCTGGTGCGCAATCCGGGCCGGAGCTACAAGCCGAATGCGCTCGGCGAGGTGGCCCCCGGGATCGAGCTGAAGCTGCTCGACGACGAGGATCGGGAGGTGCCGCCCGGGGAGCCGGGGGAGATCTGCGTTCGGCCGCTCGAGCCCTTCGTGATCTTCAATGGCTACTGGCACGACGACGGCGCCACCGTCCGGGCCTGGAGGAACCTCTGGTACCACACCGGCGACCTCGCCCGTCGGGACGCGGATGGCGACTACTTCTTCCACGACCGCAAACAGGACTTCATCCGGCACAAGGGCCGGAACGTCTCGAGCTTCCAGGTGGAGGCGGCGCTCGGGGCCCACCCCGCGGTGGCGCAGGTGGCGGTGCACGGCGTCCCGAGCGAGGAGCTCGAGGCCGAGGCGGAGATCAAGGCCTGTGTGGTGCTCGCGCCCGGGGCGACGGCGACGCCCGAGGAGCTCGCGCGCTTCGTGAACGACACGGCGCCGTACTTTTTCGTGCCGCGGTACATCGAGTTTCTGGACGAGCTCCCGATGACCCCGACGGGCCGCGTGCGCAAATTCCTCCTGCGCGAGCGGGGGGTGACCCGGACGACCTGGGATGCCCGCGCGGCCGGCTTCCGCGTGCGGCGCTGGCCGGGTGGGCGACCGGGTGCTCCGGCCTAGACGAGGCGCCCCCCGTCGAGGACGAGGGTCTGACCGGTCACGAAGGAGGACGCGCGGCTCGCGAAGTAGACGACGGCGCCCGCCATCTCGTCGGGCTCGCCGATGCGGTGGAGGGCGGCCTCGGCGACGGCCTGGCGGTGGATCTTCTCGTCCTCCCAGAGGGCGCGCGCGAACTCGGTCTTGATGAGGCCGGGGGCGATGCAGTTGACCCGGATTCCGTCCACCCCCCAGGTCTTGGCCTGCACCTGGGTGAGCATGATCAGCGCTGCCTTCGAGACCGAGTAGCCGCCGATCACCTCCGAGGCGCGGATGCCGCCGATGGAGGACACGTGGATGATGCTGCCGCCCTGGCCGTGGCGGAGCATGGCCTCGCGGGCGAGATTCGACAGGATGTGAACGGCCTTCACGTTGGTGTTCATGATGACGTCGAAGGCCGCCTCGTCGAGCTCGTGGATGGGGCCGAAGTGGGGGGTGGTGGCGGCGTTGTTGACCAGGATGTCCACCCTCCCGAGCTCGCGCTCGGTCTCTTCCACCAGGCGCCGCAGCTCCTCGCTGCGGCGCACGTTGGTGGGCACCCCGATGGCACGGCGCCCGAGGGCCCTCACCTCCTCCACGGCGGCGGCGAGGGGGTCGGGCTTGCGCGCGGCGAGGGCGACGTCGGCGCCGTGCTCGGCGAGGCCGAGGGCGATGGAGCGGCCGATGCCGCGGCTTCCGCCGGTGACGATGGCGACCTTGCCGTCGAGGGAGAAGTCGGCGATGGGCATGGTTCCTCCTGCGGCGCCGGGGCGCCTCAGCGGCCCCGGAAGACCGGATCGCGCTTCTCCAGGAAGGCGCGGGGGCCCTCCCGGGCGTCCTCGGAGGCCATGACGGCCATCCCGTGGCGCATCTCGATCTCGAAGGCCCGCTCCTCGGGCAGGGCCGCCGTCTCCCGGACGGTGCGGAGGATGGCGCGCACCGCGAGGGGCCCGTTGCGGGCGATGCGCTCGGCGATGCGCCGGGCCGTCTCGAGGGCCTGGCCCACGGGTACGAGGTGGCCCACGAGGCCGAGATCGAAGGCGCGCCGGGCGTCGATCGGTTCACCCGTGATGAGCATCTCCACCGCCACGGTGTAGGGAATCTGGCGGGGCAGTCGGACGGAGGAGCCCGCCATGGGGAAGAGCGAGCGCTGGACTTCGGTCACTCCGAAAAGCGCGTTCTCGGCGGCGACCCGGACGTCCGTCCCCTGGAGGATCTCGGTCCCGCCGGCGAGCGCGTAGCCCTCCACGGCGGCGACGATGGGCTTGTCCGGGCGGTTGGTCTTGAGCCAGCCGTCGAAGATGACCCCGGTGTCGTCGAGGAGCCGCTGTTCGAAGGCGTCGTCGGCTCGGCGGGCGGCGAGCTTGGGGATCACCGAGAGGTCCATTCCCGCGCAGAAGTTCCCGCCGGCGCCGGTGAGGATGGCCACCCGGAGCTCGTCGTCCTCCCGGAGCTCCTTCCAGGCGTCCGCGAGGCCGCAGAGAACCTCGGCGTTGACGGCATTCCGCTTCTCCGGCCGGTTGATGGTCACGACGAGGACGTGTCCGTCCCGTTCGGTGACGAGCGCCCCTTGTGCCACCTGCTCCTCCCTTCTGCCCGGTCGGGCCGCCCGGCTTCCGGCGGGCCGCAGTCTACTCCGCCTCGGTGCCGTCGCGCAGCCCGAGCTTGTCCACGACGGCAGCGAACTCCTCCGCAGTCTCCCGGAGGATCTCCGCGACCGGACGCACGGCCTCGATCCTCGATCGGGCGGCTGCGCTGCCGGTGCGGGCTGCCTTCGCGGGCCGGCCGGAGCTCCG
>JALSIO010000318.1 GCA_026989995.1 Myxococcales bacterium | reverse complement strand
CACGGCTCCACGGCGCGGCCGGACAGCAGTCGCGAGGCCACGGCGGCGCGCAGCCCGTGGGTCCAGAGGTGGCCGGCGCTGCCGGGGTAGCCGTCGAGGGCGACGTCGAAGAGCTCCGAGGCGCAGGCACTCATGGCGATGGTGATCACGCCCCGGGCGCCCAGGTACGAGACGGCCCGGTCGACTGCGTCCACGGGTTCCCGCAGCCCGAAGGCGGCAGAGTTGACCACGTTCAGCACCCGGATGGCGAGGGCGGCGTCCGTCTCCACCACCGCCACCACCTCGTCCATCCGGTAGTGCTCGTCGCCGAGGAGGTTCACCAGCGAGGCGGCGCTTCCCGGGAGCGGCGGGAGCTCCTCCACCAGCCGGTCGATCTGCGCTCGCGGGATCAAGGCGCCTCCGGGTCCCGCCGTGCGGGGAGCGTCGGCCCCGCCGGAGCCTCCCTCCCGGGCGGGCCGCCCGGTTGCCCCTATCGGCCGGCCGGCGGCCGACACTGACCGGACGGGTCTCGACGAGGCCTCCGGGCTTCGCCGGAGGAAGCCCGGGCTACTCCTCGATCTGCTCGGCCAGGTCTTCCAGGGTGCCCACCTGCCGGATCAGGATGCGGCCGCTGCGCATCTCTGCCACGCCCTCCTCGGCCCAGGCCCGCATCTGCTTGTTCACGCTCTCGCGGGTCGTGGCGACGAGGTTGGCGAGCTCGGTCTGCGAGAGCCGGAGCTCGATCTCGATCCCCTCGCCGGTGGGCCGCCCGTAGCGGTCGGAGAGCTCGAGCAGCTTCTTCGCGAGGCGGTTGGGGAGGTTCAGGAAGAGGGTGTCCTCGACCAGGGCGCTCGTCGTCCGGATGCGGCCCGCGAGCGTGGCGAGCAGCTTGATCGCGACCCGCGGATGCTGCTCCAGGAAGGGGAGGAAGTCGCGCCGGTCGATGGAGAGGAGCTCGCAGGCCTCGAGGGCCTCCACCGTCGCGGAACGCGGCCCGCCGTCGAGGAGCGCCATCTCGCCGAGCACCTCGCCCGGCCCCACGATGGAGAAGGTCATCTCCTTGCCGTCCGCCGAGGGCGTGGTCGCCTTGAGCCGGCCGGTCACGATGATGTAGATCTGGCTCCCGGGGTCGCCCTTGTGGCAGAGTTCCTCCCGCGCCCGGATCCGCTTCGTGCGGGCCATCTCGGCGAGGCGGGCCACCTCCTCCCGGGAGAGGTCGGCGAAGAGGGGAACGCCCGAGAGCAGGGCGATGCGGTCGGTGGCCGCGGGAGCCGCCATCGCGGGACTTCCTCCGGCCACCAGTCTACCGAAGCGGGGGGGCGGCGTGGCGCGCGCTGGGGGCGGGGGGGTCAGCTCGCCTCGCCCGGGCCCGGGGCAACACGCGCGAGCAGCTCGCGCAGGGCGTCGCGGCGGACCGGCTTGGTGAGGTAGTCGTCCATGCCGGCCTCGAGCGCCCGCTCCCGATCGCCCGGCAGCGCGTGGGCGGTGAGCGCGATGATGGGGGTCCGGCCGCCGGCGCCCTCTCGGGCCTCGATCCCGCGGATGCGCCGGGCCGCCTCGTAGCCGTCCATTTCGGGCATCTGGCAGTCCATGAGCACGGCGGCGTAGCGGCCCGGGCGGAAGCGGCAGACCGCCTCGCGGCCGTTCGCGGCCACCTCGACCCGGTAGCCCAGGCGCTCGACGAGGCGCCTCGCGAGCTTCTGGTTCACCGGGTGGTCCTCGGCGATGAGGATCCGGGGCGCGCTTTCGTCCGTGCGGTCCTCGGCGCCGGCCGCGCCGAAGACGCCGTTCGCCGCGGGCTGCGTCGCGCTTCCGGCCGCGCGCGGGCCGGCGGGCGGGCCCTCCGCGGTCGGGTCGCGGAGCAGGCCGACGAGGAGGTCGAGCCGGTGGCGCGTGAGCGGCTTCATCAGCTCGGGGTTCGAGCGGTCGGGGCCGGACGGCTCGAAGCGCGCGCCGGGGCCCGGGGCCCGGAGAAGCACGACGGTCGGACCCCCGCTCCGGCGCGAGGGCTCCCGGGCGAGGGCCTTCAGCGCGGCCTCGAGGGCCGCCTGCAGGTCGGGATCCGGGGGCACCGAGGCGACCACGGCGGCGGGCGCCCATCCGGCCATGAGCTCCGCGATCCGCCCCGGGTCGCCGGTGCTGCGGATCTCGAGTCCCCGCGCCTCGAGGGCGCTCCGAAGCGCCTCCCGCGCGGGCTCGAAGGCCTCGAAGACCACCGCGCGCAGGCCGTCCCCGCGCCGCATCGCCGAAGCCACCGTCGCGTCGCCGCCGATCGGAAGCGGCACCTCGACGCGGAAGCAGCTTCCGCGGCCCGGCTCGCTCTCCGCCCGGAGCTCCCCGTCCATGAGCGACACGATCTCCTTCGAGATCGCCAGCCCGAGCCCGGTGCCGCCGAACTTGCGCGTGGTGGAGTCGTCCTCCTGGGTGAAGGGATCGAAGATCGACTCGAGGCGATCGGCGGCGATGCCCTCGCCGGTGTCGCGCACCTCGATCCGCACCCGCACGCGTTCGCTGGTGCGCCCGGCGAGCCGGGCCTGGAGCAGCACGCCGCCCTTCCCGGTGAACTTGACGGCGTTCCCGGCGAGATTGAGCAGCACCTGCCGGAGCCGGGTCGGGTCGCCGCACAGCTCCTCCGGAAGCGCCGGATCGACGAGGAGCCCGAGTTCGAGCCCCCGGATCCAGGCGCGGGGAGCCATGAGCTCCGCCACCTCCTCCACGACCCGGGCCGGCGAGAAGGGCACCGTCTCGAGGGCGAGGCGGCCGGCCTCGATCTTGGCGAAATCGAGCACGCTGTCGATGAGCTCGAGCAGGACCTCTCCCGAGCGGCAGAGGGTGTCCACGTAGTCCTTCTGCTCCGGAGCCAGCGGGGTGTCGGCCAGCAGCTGGGCCATCCCGAGCACGCCGTTCAGCGGGGTCCGGATCTCGTGGCTCATGTTGGCCACGAAGGCGCTTTTGGCCCGGGCACCCGCTTCGGCCTCCTCGCGGGCGCGGGCCAGCATCGCATTGCGCCGGTCGAGCTCCTCGTTCTTGGCCGCCAGTTCCCGGGTGCGTTCCTCCACCAGGCGCTCGAGGTCCCGCTGCAGCCGCCCGTAATCGTGGACCGTGAGCAGGGTGAGGCCGAGCGCCATCACCGGGAAGGAGTAGTCGAAGACCGCGGGCGTGGACAGGATCCCGAGCCCCATGAACACGTCGTGGAGGGCCAGGGTCAGGTAGAGCGCGCCGCCCATGCGCACGGTGTGCTCGTGGACGCGACCCATGGGCGCGCGGCGGGCGGCGCGGAAGACCGCGAACCCCGTGCCGGCGACCATCGCGAAGAGGACCGGCATGGCCGGGCCGGCGCGCATGCCCCAGTACGGCAGGCCGCCCAGGGCGGTCCGGCGCACCAGCTCCGGCTCCATCACGAGCTCCGGGCGCAGCCAGAGCAGGGCGCCTAGGCCCATACCGGCGAGAAGCAGGGTGCCGAGCAGGCGGGGGGCCGGAGGCAGCTCCACCACCGCGCGGACGGAGCCCAGCACGGCGAAGGACATGAA
>JALSIO010000317.1 GCA_026989995.1 Myxococcales bacterium | reverse complement strand
GCTTCCCTAGGAGCGCGCTCGGGCGCGCGGGAGGAACGAACGTGGGCAGGAAGGTGTACGTGATCGGCGTGGGGATGACGAAGTTCGAGAAGCCCGGCGCCCGGGACTGGGACTACCCCCAGATGGCCCGGGAGGCCGGCACCCGGGCCCTCGAGGACGCCGGGATCCCCTACGACACCGTCGAGCAGGTGGCCGTGGGCTACTGCTACGGAGATTCGACCTGCGGCCAGCGGGCCGTCTACGAGATCGGGCTCACCGGCGTTCCCATCTACAACGTCAACAACAACTGCTCGACCGGCAGCACGGCGCTCTACATGGCCAAGCAGCTCGTGGAGGGGGGCCTCGCCGAGTGCACCATGGCGCTCGGATTCGAGAAGATGGAGAAGGGCTCCCTCGGGGTGAAGTACACCGATCGCACCAACCCGATGGACAAGCACTTCCAGCTCATGGTGGAGCTGCGGGGCTTCGCCAAGGCCCCGCCCGCCCCGCAGATGTTCGGCAACGCCGGCCGGGAGCACATGGAGCGGTACGGAACCCGGCCGGAGCACTTCGCGCGGATCGGGTGGAAGAACCACAAGCACTCGGTCAACAATCCCTACTCGCAGTTCCAGGACGAGTACAGCCTCGAGGACATCCTCGCCTCGCCCATGGTCTACGAGCCGCTGACGAAGCTGCAGTGCTGCCCGACCTCCGACGGATCGGGGGCGGCGATCCTCGCCAGCGAGGACTTCGTCCGCCGCCACGGCCTCGAGGACCGGGCCATCGAGATCGCCGGGCAGGCCATGGCCACCGACCTGCCGAGCACCTTCGAGGAGAAGAGCTGCATCAAGATGGTGGGCTACGACCTCTCCCGGAAGGCGGCCCAGGCGGTCTACGAGCAGTCGGGCCTCGGCCCGGAGAATGTCGACGTGGTGGAGCTCCACGACTGCTTCTCCTGCAACGAGCTCATCACCTACGAGGCGCTCGGACTCTGCCCGGAGGGCAAGGGCGGGGAGTTCGTCGACTCCGGTGCCAACACCTACGGCGGGCAGGTGGTGGTCAACCCCTCGGGCGGGCTGATCTCGAAGGGCCACCCGCTCGGGGCCACGGGGCTCGCGCAGTGCGCCGAGCTGGTCTGGCAGCTTCGCGGCCAGGCCGATGCGCGCCAGGTGGAGGGCGCCCGGGTGGGCCTGCAGCACAACCTCGGGCTCGGCGGGGCCGCCGTGGTCACCCTCTACCGGGTTCCGGAGCTCGCGGGCCGGAGCTGAGGAGCCCGCGGGCCGGGGCTGCCGGGGGCGGGCTCAGCCGCCGGCGCCTGCGCGTTCGGCCAGGATGGACTCGAGGGTGGGCCACTCCACGGCCTGCTGTGCGGCGAACGCGCGCAGGAAGAGCTCCCGCACCGGCGCGTCCTCTCCTCCGAGGTAGCGCGCCACCGCTTCGCGAAGCCGGGGCTCGGGAGGCTCCTCGGGGTGGTCGTTCTTGAGGGTTCCGTCGTCGTGCTCGAGCCCGACTTCGTCGAGCCAGCCGGTCACCAGGTCGCGGCGGCATTCGAGGAAGTAGGTGGCCAGCAGGTCCTCGGCCAGCTCGTTGGCCGCCACCCGCGAGAGTGCCTGCCGGACGGCGCGCACCTGCTTTTCGAAGGGCTGGCGCAGGAGGTAGACGGGCCGCGCGCGCATGGCGCCGGCGGCCACCGCCACCGCCTGCTGGAAGGCGGCGGGCGACTTCTCCCGGAGCTCCCGGAAGAGGGATTCCGCCCGCTCGGGCGCGAGGCCCTGGAAGACCTGGTAGGCACGCACTTCCGGCTCTTCCCCCCACCCACGACCCCGGCCTCCAGCCGGAGTCCGGGCCGCGCCCCGCGGCGCGGGGCGAGAAACGGATGCTAGCCCACGCCGGCTGCCGCGGGCGCCGCGGCTCAGGGCGGTCGCGCGCCCCCCGCCGGAAGCCGCCAGACGCCGATCCGGTCGCCGAATACGGCGCCGAGGTAGAGGCGGCCGAAGGCCTCGGCCACGGAGGCGACGGCGCCGACGGCGCTGCCGTCGTGGCGGAGGATCTCCCGGGTGGCGAGCCCGGGGCCCGGCGGGGCGGGCCCGGCCCGCCCAGCCGCACCGGGCTCCCGCACCTCGAGGACGGCAAAGGGGCTGCGACAGGGGCCTCCGCCGAGGGCGCAGCGCAGGAACTGGAGGCCACCCAGGTGGGTGGCGACCCGGAGCACGCCGCCGGGCGAGAGGGAGAGGTTGTCCGGGTGGCCGGGCACCTCGACCCGCGCGACGCCGCCGCCGGCCAGCCCGACCCGCACCACCTGCCCGGAGCCGGTGTGGGCCGTGACGACCCGCGATCCGTCCGGCGCGAGCCACACCCCGTTCGGCGAGGGTCCCTCGGTTCCCGGCAGGGGCTCGAATCCCCCGCCGGGCCGGCGGATCCGGACCTCGCCGGTGTCGCGGCCGAGGGCGGCGGCGACGGTCTCCAGGATCTGGCGTGCACCGCCCCAGTGGGAGCCGTAGCGCGTCACCGCCAGCGTTCCGTCCGGCGCGAGCGAGAGGTCGTTGGCCACCATGCCCGGGGGCAGGGCGAAACAACCCCGCCACGTGAGCTCCGTGCGACGCCCACGTCCGGCCACGTCGAAGAGCTCGATGCGCTCGCCGCGGCCGTGGTTGACGACCACGAGCCGCAGCGGTCCCGCGTGGAGGCGCACCGAGGCGATCCCGTGCGGTGCGAAGTCCGACGCGGACGGCGGATCGGCGCAGTCGGAGGCCTCGAGGGGCGCGCCGCGCGGGGGCACGCCCTCCCGCGGCGGCCAGAGCCGGAAGGGCGAGCTCGGCCGGGCCTGCGGGCCGGGAAGGTCGAGGGCGGAGAGGTGCCCCGCGGCGCTGCCATCCCGCGCGGCCATGTTGCTCACCACGAGGATCCCCGCCTCCGGGATCCACTCGACGTCTTCGGGATTCTGGAAGCCGCAGATGCTCCCCACCTCTTCGGGCGCGGGATCGGGCCGGCAGGGGCCCCGGGGTTCCCCGGCACAGCCGGCGAAGGCGAGCGCGGCGAGGATCCCGGCGGCGCGGGCCGCCGACGCCCGGCCGCGATGCGGGGCGTCGGCCCTCATGCCGCGCTCCGGTTCGCTGCGGCCCGCGCGGGCCCGTGCCGCGGCTCACCCTCCGCGGGCGAACGGTCGGGCGCTGTGGCCCGGTGTCCCCGGGCCGTGTCGAGCGCTGCGGCGAGGGTGAGGACCAGGGCCGCGGCCAGTGCCGAGTGGGCACCGGTGATCTCCACCCGGAGCTGGGTCCACACGTTGGCGACTCCCACCCCGACCTGGACCACCGCGAGGCCAGCCGCCAGGCGGAGCAGCGGACGGAGGTCGGAGCGGTGCCGCAGCACCCGCGGCGCGAGCAGCAGGAGCACGGCGAGCAGGTAGGCATTGAGCCGGTGGAGGATGTGGAGGCCGAGGGCCCCGCGCAGGCTCGGGAACCAGACCCCCCCGATGCACGTGGGCCATTCGGGGCAGGCCAGCCCGGCGAAGCGGGAGGCCACCAGGCCACCG